>DAIDJC010000241.1 GCA_027451565.1 Limisphaerales bacterium
CAAATTACGTTCGAGGGCAATCCTTTTGGAAAAAACAACCTTTCCCAGATTCTGGACAACGTCAAGGGTTCATCCGGTGGAAGCCAAACTACCACCACCCCTGCGACTCCTTCCACCCCCGCCACAAACGCAGCTCCAGCAGCCTCATCCAAACCCGCGCCTAAATTGGAGGTGGACGATTTCCTCATCTCCGGGGCCAAGGTTCATGTTCAGTTGACTGGAATCCTCAATAAATCCCTGGATTTGACATTGCCTGATATTCATCTCACCGGACTTGGCACCGGACCTGATGGCATCACCCCAGCCGAATTAACCCAAAAGGTTTTGAGCGAGATGATCTCTTCCACCCTCAAAGCAGTCGGTGACGCAGCCACCAATATCACCAATGTGTCCGGCAAGGCCATCAACAGCACCGTGGACAAAATTAAATCGGGCCTGGGCGGATTGTTTGGCAAGTGAGAATGAAAGGCCGTCAAAACGCCTGGTCACTGGGCATTTCAGCCTGAATTTTCCGGACCGATCCAAGGTCTTGGGCAAACGCTGCCTGTTTTAAATCCGGTTCAATGGACCGCCAGTCGGATGCCCTTGGTGTTAGACAGGGCGTTGAAAGAAAAGATGTGCCGGGCTTCAGGGTTTGGGCCTGCGGTCGTTTTTGGCTTGAACCATTGGGTACAAATTCGGGCAGCACCCCATGGTCTGGCAAAATGCCTGGCTGAAATGGCTCAGGCTTGAGTAGCCCACTTCCATTGCCGCCTCGGTCACATTGAATTTTCCAGTTCGAAGGAGCATCCCGGCCCGTTCCATCCGCAGTTTCCGCAAATACCTGGGGATGGTCATGCCAAGTTCCTGGGAGAAGGTGCGGCTCAAATGAAACGGGCTGCAACCCACCTGACGACCCAGTTCCAGCAAATCAGGCGGCTCAGCAAGATTGGATTCCAAAAGCGAAATGACCTTTTGCACGCGCTCACGGGCCACACGGCGCTGCCGTTCGCAGAACAATTCTGATTCAGGCGCCTTAAATAAAAATTCGGACATCAAACCCAGTATTTTTCCCTCATACCAAAGGCCGCGGCTGGAAATGGAAACAGGCGAAGTTTGAAGGTCTGGAATCAGCCTCTGGTGCTCCCCGCGCAGGGGGCGTGTCTGGCCCAACAGCCCCGCCTGGCGTTGCGGGTTCCCCAGAAGGTCCGGCAGGCCGGGTTCCAAACCTTCCGGCACACGCTCAAACCGGCGCTTGAGGTAATCTCGGGAAATCTCAATCGTCAAAAATTGATGGCACCCTCCCCGCCGCGTGCATTGAAGCTGTTGAGTACCCGGGGCGTAAATCATGGCCACCCCCGGATTCAGTTTACGTGGTTCTTTTCCAAGTTGAAAATCGGCTTCCCCTGCCAGATTGAGACAGATTTCCACGCTGTCCGGATGAAAACTCCCGGATACATCCAAGGATTCCGAGGTGAAAAAATCATGCCATTCCAAACTGAACCCCTCCCTCTTAAAACCCGACCATAATGGCTTCCAACCCTTTCCTAAGCGGTGCCATGTCGGAACCTCTGTAAAGGACCGGGCGTTCGGGGTTTCCATTTTTGAAACATCACCTAGCATCACGAAATTGTATCAGTCAAATGACCCTTCCAGCAAGCCCATGGAATCGCAGGTTGCCAGGATGAATTTTAATAAGTTTATTCCGGTTGGCCCATTACGTCTTTGCATCTTGGCCTCTAATTTCTATGTTCACCGTTTATAATTTTACGGGCCTATTTTTGGGCCAAACCCCCGGAAATCTTGGGTCAGAAGAGGATGTTCATTCTTTAGGCAGGGAGATGTCGTTGTGCATAAAATAAAGACAATCTTAATTCTAGCAAGTTCATGGCTTGGCTCATTTTATGAGGTTTGCGCAAATCAGTTGGTTTTGCCGCAGCTTGGCACGCAGGTTGCGTTGGTTCGACCATGTCAGTTGTAGAGACTATGTTGTGCCAATCCAGAAGGTTCTTGCTGCGCCCGCTCATCTGCATTTTAGGTTCCATTTTATTCTCCTTGCCTGCAACAGCTCTGACCTCCCTGAGCGTGACTTGGAATCAGAGCACAAATATCAATGTTAAGGGATACAAGGTCTATTTCGGTGCTGCCAGCCAGCAATACACGAGCACCATTGATGCTGGAAATGCCACCAATGTCTCCATTTCAGGAATCACACCGGGCAAAACTTATTATTTCTCGGCAACCAGCTATAATGCAGCCGGCTTGGAAAGCGCTTTTTCCCCTGAGATATCTTACACTGTGCCCCTGTTGAATCCTCCCATTTCCGCGCCTGTTAGGAGCGGCGGGGGATTTCAATTTTCAGTGGCAGGCACTGCTTCGGCATCCTATGTCGTTCTGGCTTCCACCAATTTGGTGAATTGGGTTGCGTTGGCCACCAACACTGCCCCATTTGTTTTCACGGATGCCTACGCATCCTATTATGGCCAGCGCTTTTATCGGGTTATTTTGCAGACGGCTTATAATGCCCAGATATCAATCCTTCAACCAGTTGTCCAGCCGCCGCTGGTTTCTCCCGGCAAAACCTTGAGTGGTTTCAGCTTTGGCGTGAATAAAACCGTCGGCTCGGCTTATGTTGTTTTGGCATCCACCAATCTCATCAATTGGATTCCTCTCGCCACCAATACCGCCCCATTCGTATTCCAGGACCCCGCCTCGGCCCAGTTCCCCCAGCGATTTTACAAGGCTTTGTTAAAGAGCCTTTATGCCCCGTGAAATCTTCCCGAATTCTGTTTGATTCTTTTGTTGCAAGCAATTGGGGCTTTGGATTTTTGACCGGCGCCAATCTGAAAATTGGGGAGGTGTTTCGGGAAAAACCCCGAATGGTGTTCGCAACGAGGGGGAAATCCTCGGCTGGGGGATAAAGAAACCGGTTGGCAGTTCGCGTGCCCGCAGTTTGAATTGACACGGACAGCCCTAGCCCGCAGTGGAGAGTCTCCGGCATCCTTTTGCAGCCGCAACCCTGATCCCACGCCGCAGTTCCTGAATTCTTTTTTCAACTGGCCGTCTGACCTTGGTTGGCGACAATCCATTGAACTATAAACCTTTCCCTGACACGAGGGAGATTGCAGACCTACCCCAGCAGGCGGCTGATTCTTTCCTTCAAGCCCACATTGCCCTCCCGCATCAGGCTTTCCCCTACCAGGATGGCGCCAGCGCCGCATTTTTGCATTCGGGAGACGTCAGTGTTTGAATGGATGCCGCTTTCCGCCACAATAATGCCATTGAATCCGGGGCTGTCATGATTCCACTTTGCCGAGAGCCTTTCCGTGGTGCCCAGGTCCACAGTGAAATTTTTCAAGTTGCGGTTGTTGATGCCAAGCAACAAGGGAAGGGGTCGAATGCGCTGCGCACGTTCCAGTTCCGCTTCGTCATGCACCTCCACTAAAACCGCCAGGCCCGCCTCCACTGCCATCGCATGAAACGCCTGCAAAGCGCTGTCGGAAAGAATGGCTGCTATCAAAAGAATGGCGTCCGCGCCCCACTCCACCGCCTCCAGGATTTGCCGGGCGTCAATGATGAAATCCTTGCGGAGCAGGGGAAGGCTCACTGCCGCGCGAACCGCGCGCAGGTCATCAAGGGATCCTTGAAAAAAAGGCCCGTCTGTCAGAACCGAGAGGCAATCCGCCCCCGACGCTTCATATTCTTTTGCAATGCGCGCAGGATCAAAGTCGGCGCAAATCAACCCGGCGGAGGGCGAGGCCTTTTTGACTTCTGCAATGAGTCCAATTTGTCCCCGGCGCGGACGGGCAAGCGCCTTGAAAAAATCCCGCTTTTCCCCGCGCTCCAGCAGGGCGTCACGCAAGTCACCCGCCGCGATTCTGCGGTCGGGCAACTCTCGCACTTCCCGCTGCTTTTGTTCAACAATTTTATCCAGTATGTTCATGTTGTCTTATTTCCCCGCGCCCGCCTGGCAGGGGTGGTTCAAACATTGGAATGCCTTATTCTTCCTCATCCTTTAACCCCTGGAGCCGTTTCAGGGGGCATCCCGCGCGCAGCCATGCATTCACAAAGGGGTCCAAAGCGCCATCCATAACCGCTTGAACATCGCTGGTTTGCTCCCCGGTGCGCAGATCCTTCACCATGCGGTAAGGTTGAAAAACATAGCTCCGGATCTGGTTGCCCCAGGAGATGCTCCCCTTGTCTCCATAAAATCTTTCCATCTCGCTTTTGGCCTGGTCCAGTTTCAAGGCGTAAAGTTTCGAGATCAGCATTTGCAGGGCGGTGGCCTCGTTCTGTGCCTGACTGCGTTGGGCCTGCGAGGCTGCCACCAAGCCTGTGGGAAGGTGGGTGAGCCGCACGGCGGTTTCCACCTTGTTCACATTCTGCCCCCCTTTGCCTCCAGACCGGAAGGTGTCACGTTGAATCTCGCTTTTGGGAATGACTATGTCCGTCTCCACCAAGTCACTAAGCTCAGCAATGGTGTCCACGCTGGAAAAACTGGTGTGCCGCCGCTTGTTGGAATCAAACGGTGAAATGCGGACCAGCCGGTGAACTCCCCGTTCAGCCTTGCAAAATCCATAGGCATTTTCCCCTTCCACCCGGAAGGTCACGCTTTTTAATCCAGCAGAATCCCCGGCCAATGCATCGGTGATTTCCCATTTCCATCCTCGATGGTC
>DAIDJC010000242.1 GCA_027451565.1 Limisphaerales bacterium
AAAACAGGCAAGGTTGTCTAGAAAAACTTTTACCCCATGGCCTTCAACCCATTATCATTTTTAAAAAAAAGACCCTGGCTACAGCCCAAGGGCCAACTGTTTTTCGTTGGCAACTTTATTAATAGCCAGTGACAATCCTCTGGAAACCACGGCGAAATCGCGGCTGATAGATTTAGCATCAAGCGCAGGAGGTGTTACTTTAAATTGGGGCATGGGAAGCTTACCCGTTGGTCCCAAAAAGACCGAACCAACCCCCAAGAGCAAGTTGTGGAAAACTTCGTCCATACTTCTATACTCCTACGGAATTGAATAAAGTAAAGACATTTATGTTAATTGCTTAATATCAGATACTTGAAAGTTATATTTTGCTCGATTTTTGAGGCTCCATGTCCATTTTGACGCCCGCCCAGGGTGATGAGCCTCAAAGAATAGTTTAAACTTGTAATTGATAGGGGTAAAAAATTTTGTTTTTGATTTGCGAAGTCCCAAGTCAAAACCGTTAACAAAAAATACCGATTCTAGCGATCCCGAGCGCCTCGCAAAAAACTTTTCGGGATTTCCTTGCTCATTCCTTGTGATGCAATCGAAATAAATTTAAGCAGGGTGAAATTGCATCGGTAGAATGCGTGTCTTTCTGTTACAGAATATTCTCACGCCAGAAGGCCTCCAATTTTAGCAGGCCTCATGGAATTAGGTTAAATTTAAATCACCTGCGGTGGCCCCTTTTGACAAAGCCCCAAGGTGAGGTGCAGGACAGGGCTGAGTCAGGCTGAAACGCCTGCCTTGGCCGCGGCAAGATCCGCCTTGCGCTCACTCAGGCTCCTGAAAAATTCGTAGCCCTCGCGACAGCGCCGCACCAGAATGTCCTTGTCCTCCAGCATCGTTTTAATGATGCGCAGAATGGGTTTGGGGCGGAGGTAATAGGTGCGGTAAAAGCGGTCCACTTCCTCAAAAATCTTTTCCTTGCTCAATCCCGGGTATTCCAAGGTGCTTTGCTGCAAGCCGTCGTTTTCCACCAAGTCGGTCTTGTCTTTTTTCACAAACCAACTGTTTTGCCGGGCCATTTCATAAAGCTCCGTGCCGGGGTAGGGCGCTGCCAGGGATACTTGGAGGCTGAATACGTCCAGCTCTTTTGCAAAATGGATGGTGTTTTCAATGGTCTGTGGCGTCTCCACCGGCAGTCCCAAAATGAATGTTCCATGAATCACGACTCCTGCCCGGTGGCAATCCTTGGTGAACCGCCTCATCTCCGCCATGGTCACACCCTTTTTAATGCGTGTCAGAATATCGTCATTCCCGCTTTCGTAACCGACTAGGAACAATCTCAAGCCATTGTCTTTGAAGGATTTGATTGTATCGTAATCCAGGTTCGCACGGCTGTTGCAGCTCCAGTGCACTCCTAGTGGAGCCAGCTTTCGCGCAATTTCCCGCGCGCGCGGCAGGTTGGCCGTGAATGTGTCATCGTCAAAAAAGAATTCTCGGACTTGCGGAAATATCCGCTTCATGTACGCCATCTCGTCTGCCACGTTCTGGGGCGATCGCACCCGGTATTTATGGCCGCCGATTGTTTGTGGCCACAGGCAAAAGGTGCATTGTGCCGGGCATCCACGTCCCGTGTACATGGAGACATAAGGATGCAGCAGGTAGCCGATGAAATATTTTTCGATTTCGAGATCCCTCTTGTAAACATCGGCAACCCAAGGAAGGCTGTCCATGTCCTGAATCATCTCCCTTTCAGGATTGTGCCGGATTTTCCCGTCCTTGTCCCGGTAGGAAAGGCCCGCGATGCTTGCCAAGTCACGGTCCTCGGCCACTTCCTTGCAGGTGAAATCAAATTCCTTGCGTCCCACCCAGTCAATGGCTTGGGAGGCTTTCAGGGTTTCCGTGGGCAAAACCATGGTATGCGCGCCCACGAATCCTATTTTTGTATCCGGTTTTTGGGCCTTGATGGCTTCCGCCACCTTGCAATCGTTTTTGAGGGATGGGGTGGAAGTATTGATGATGACATGCTGGTAATCCTTGGCGATACGCAAGGTTTCCTCCATGCCGATATGGTGCGGGGGACAATCCAGGAGGCGGGATCCCGGGGTGAGCGCCGCAGGCTGGGCCAGCCATGTGGGGTACCAATAACTGGTTACCTCCCGGCGTGCCTGATACCGGGCCCCGGCTCCCCCGTCAAAGCCATCAAAACTGGGAGGGGAAAGATAAAGTGTTTTGCTCATGATCTCGAATCAATGCTGTTTTCTAATTTTAATTGCGGACCGCGATTTTTCAGGACTTTGGAGCCGTCGAAATGGCTGGGGAGCGGCCATGGTCCTGATTTACTGTTTGCTGGTCGGTCTCATTTTCGGTTTTGGCTGCGCTCGTTTCATTGCCGGTGGCTTCAGATGTGCCGCAATGCGTTCCCACATGAGCTTCATGCCCCTCGGTTTTGGCTGGGGTGGATTGATTGGCATAGGCGCTGCGTGCGCCTGAAAGGGAAGGGTTGATGGCGGCTTTAGCCTCGGCCAAATGTCCCTTGCCCACGGTGAATCCATTGAATGCCCGCTGGGTGAGTTCGCGGGATGCCGGATGGGGCTTGGGTTTGGTTCCGAAATTATATTTGAAATTCTTCCAGTTATCCCCGCTCTGGTAGTTCGTGCCCAAGGCACCGCTGGGGTCGTAGCCGCAATGAACCATGCAGTGTTCACAGCGCGGATCCCGAGCCACACCTTGTACCACGCCGTATTTGTCCCACTGCACCTTGGCCAGCATCTCCTGGTAACCTTCGTAATGACCATCGGTCATCAGGTAGCACGGGGCTTTCCAGCCCTTGACGTTGTAGGTGGGAATGGCCCAGGCGGTGCAGGTGAGCTCACGCTTGCCAGCCAGGAATTCCTGGTAAACCGGCGTTCCAAAGATGGTGAACGCCCGGCCCCATTCCTCGATCCGGGCAAATTTCTGCCGGGTCATCTGCCGGGTCAGGAAAAATTCCTGGGGGTCCTTGCCCAGGCGCTTGACCATGTCCTTTTTGGCGGCGTCGTAATCGTACCCTGGTGAAATGGTGTGACCATCCACTTGGAGTGAGCTTAAAAAGCGGAACATGTCTTCCAGTTCCGTCACCTGGGTTTCCCTGTAAACGGTCGTGTTGGTGGCCACCTGGTAGCCGCAGATTTTTGCCATCTTGATGGCCTGAACGCACTCCGCAAACACGCCTTCCCGTTCCACGATCAGGTCGTGCGTATATTCCAATCCGTCCACGTGCACATTCCAGTACATCCATTGGGTTGGGCGGATGACTGTTTTGGACCGTGCGGCAGCGTCTGCATTGCGGATGGTTTCGGCTTCCTTGGGCGAGATTAATTGATTTTCCAGCAGACGCGCCAGCGTGGGCTCCATGGCCGGGGTGTAAATGGCAGCAAGATAATCCCGCATTTTTTTGCGCATGAACATCCCGTTGGTGCAGACGTAAATCACCCTGCCTTGGTCCAGCAAACCCTGGATAAGCTCTTCAATCTTGGGATAGATCAAGGGTTCGCCGCCGCAAATGGAAACCATGGGCGCATCACATTCCAGGGCTGCTTGGAGGCATTTCTCCAACGGCACCATGTCCTTGAGCGAGGTTGAATATTCGCGGATTCGACCGCAGCCGGTGCAGGTCAGGTTGCAGGTGTGCAAAGGCTCCAATTGCAGCACCATGGCAAACTTGGGGGTTTTACGGATTTTATGCCTGATGATGTGGCCGGCTATCTTGCGGGTCAGCGCGAAAGGGAATCGCATAACGATAAAGAAGTAGTTAATGAACTTGTTATTAAAGGAATATATTGCTGGCAACCAGCTTGTCTTGCGGTTGTCACGCTGATTTCAATGGGTGGAGGCCAAAAGTGGAGCGGTCGGCGCCGAAACCGGCTCCAAGGGTGGAACTCCCGTCGGACCATGCACGGCTGGACGATTGTCAAGGATGCCAGGCATCAAAAAATCCAGAGGGGACACGGATTGGGAGGAATTAATTCCGCCACACCCGCTTGTTTCAAAAGCCAGCACAAGAAACATTGCCACCCTGATCCAATTCCAATTTAATCTCACCAGCATATTATAATTCAGCGCTCGATGAAGGCAACTTTTAAATACCGTCCCTGGAACAGGGTGTTCTGGCAGGGCTGGGCCCTGACAGTGTTTTGCTGCGCCTCCTTCCAAGTCTCCGCTTGGGCCGCTCCCCGGCAGGCTTACGAAAACTACGTGTTGGCCCAGCTTCAAAATGCCCGTCAATTATGCCGCCCAGGTTCATTTGATCCCACCAATGCCGCAATTTTGGCTTGCGCCTGCTACGACGCAGCGAATATGGCCTCCAACAAACAGGAACGCGCCAGATTGGCGCGTGAAGGTGTGGAATCCTGTCGCAAAGCCTTGAAAATAAATCCCCAATACGCCCCCGCCCATTATTACCTCGGCATGGACTTGGGGCAGCTCGCCAAGGTCGAGGTCTGGTCCGCCCTGTTCATCGTCAAGGAAATGGAGCGCGAATTCAAGGCAGCCAGCGTTTTGGATCCCCTCATGGATTATGCCGGGCCTGAACGGAACCTGGGTTTGCTCTATCAAAGCGCCCCCCGAATCACCAGCGTTGGCAACCGGTACAAGGCCCGTGTTTTTTTGGAGAAAGCCTGTCA
>DAIDJC010000243.1 GCA_027451565.1 Limisphaerales bacterium
TTGTGTGTTCGTGGCATAGGTCTTCGCTTTCTTTTCTACCACTCCGCCCCCGTGTCTGCAAAATCGAAGAAACCTCAGCACCTGAACGCGGCGCTGCCCAACTCCTATTTTCGTCGTCTCGGATTGATACTGCTGATTGAGGAAGTGGACTGGTTGACTGCGCTGCGCGCAGCGAGGTCGTTCTGAACCGCCGTGATACGGAACCGTACGTCCGGTGGTGTGGGAGGACGGCGGGGTTTATTCCCCGCCTCCTACCCGATGTCATGTGGCGCGCAAGCCTTGGAGGAAAGATGTCGCCAAAAGCCATTTGGAGGATGGGAATGGGATGATTTCGCTGCTTTTCGATGAAAGTGGTTTTTGAGAGGATGGATGAATGATCCCGGTATGGTCCATTGCCCATGTTCACCCGAAAGGGCCTGCTCCATTTTGGCTTCTCCATTTTGTTGCGGTGGTTTTTCTGTTCCATGCCATAACTCAGGTCCGGGGTGGGGAAACCTGGGTGGATTTTGCGCCCCGAACAGGCGACTTTTGTCTGGCAAACCAGGGTCATTGTGTTCCGATTGTGGTGGCAGCCAATGATTATTGGGGCGTGCTGCGGGCAGCCCATGATTTGCAATCGGATCTCCAGCAGGTAACCGGCATCCAACCCGGTTTATTGAATGAAACATCCAATGCAGACAGGCAGGAGATTGTGATTGGCACTCTTGGGCATGCCAGCCTGGTGGATTCGCTGGTGAAAAGCGGCAGGCTGGATGCCTCGCAAATCGCAGGAAAATGGGAGACCTATTTGGTGCAGGTGGTGGATAAACCGTGGCCGGGGGTGGATCGGGCACTCGTGGTGGCTGGCAGCGACAAACGAGGCACAATCTATGGCATTTATGCGCTCTCAGAACAGTGCGGGGTTTCACCCTGGCATTTTTGGGCAGACGTCCCGGCTTGGCGCCACCCGCAGATTTTTGTGAGGGGCGCGCCCCGCATCACGGGCCCTCCCGCAGTAAGATATCGCGGCCTCTTCCTCAATGACGAGGCGCCGGATTTGACCGGATGGGTGACCATGAAGTATGGGCCGGTTCCCGTGGGTGCCCATCCGCCGATACCCCCGGGCGTAGCCAATTATGGAAGCGGTTTTTACACCAATTTGTTTGAACTCATGCTGCGGCTGCGGGCCAATTATTTATGGCCGGCCATGTGGAACAATGCCTTTGCAGAGGACGACACCAATAACGCCAGTCTGGCGGATGCCTATGGGATCGTGATGGGAACCTCCCACCAGGAACCCATGATGCGCGCTCAAAAGGAATGGGACCGCCGGTATCTGGCCACCCTCGGACCCTGGAACTACGGGCGCGAGCCAGCCCTGCTGGAGGATTTCTGGCGGGAAGGAATGAGTCGCAACCGGGGCAGGGAAATACTCGTGACCCTTGGGCTGCGTGGGGCCAATGACACCCCCATGGCGCCCGGTGGGCCCCAGGCAAACCGCACGATGCTGGAACACATCGTCGCCCGCCAACGCGAAATCATTTCACAGGAACTTGGGCCCTCCTCCAGGGATGTGCCGCAGCTTTGGTGCCTCTACAAGGAGGTCCAGGATTATTATGACTCAGGAATGCGGGTTCCAGATGATGTGACCCTGCTTTGGGCCGGGGATAATTGGGGGAATTTAAGGCGTCTGCCCACACCCTCCGAACGGACGCGCGCCGGTGGCGCTGGCGTTTATTATCATCTGGATTACCACGGCAGCCCCCGCAATTACCAATGGATCAACACCAGTTCCCCTTCCAAAATTTGGGACCAAATGTCCCTCGCCGCAGCCTATGGCGCCGACCGCGTTTGGATGTTGAATGTGGGTCATTTGAAAGGATACGAGCGTCCCATTGAATTTTTCTTGAGGCTGGCCTGGAATCCGGGCCAATGGCGTGGAAGCCAGTTGCGGTCGTTCACCATGGATTGGTGTGCTCGCGCGTTTGGTCCTACCAATGCACAGGAAATGGCGGATATCCTCATCAGCCTGGATCGTTTTAATGGAAGGCGCAAACCCGAGATGCTGTCGCCTGATACCTATAGTTTGACCCATTATCAGGAGGCCGAGCGGGTGATGGCGGAAGAGGATGCCGTGGCTTCAAGGGCGCAGGAATTGGGTTTGCAAATTCCATCAGACCGGAAAGACGCCTATCAGGAACTGGTTTTGTTTCCAGCCCGGGCCACTGCTTTGCTGCAAAAGTTCTACCTGGCAGCCGGGCGCAATGAGTTATATGCCCGTCAGGGCAGGGCCGATGCCTGGATCGAGGCGGAACAGGCGCTCGACTGCTTTGGCTCCTTCACCAACCTCATGGCCTGGTTCAACACGGGTTTTGAGCATGGACGCTGGAATCATTTCATGGATCAGCCGTGCATTGGCTACAAGCAATGGAATGAACCCGCGTCCAACAACATGAATGCCATCACCCTGCTTCATCCCGTTGTGCCTGCATTGGCGGCTCCGGGGTTGGCTGTGGAAGGCAGCGATAATGCCTGGCCGCGTTGCACCGCCCAGGCAATCTTGCCGGACTTCGATGTTTACAACCGGCAGGTTCATTATTTTGAAATCTTCAATCAGGGCGGGATTCCCTTTCAATACCGTCTGTCTGTCAATCGCCCTTGGATCCATTGTTCCGCAAGCCAAGGCAGGATAGGCCCGGATCAACGCGTGAAGGTAAGCCTGGATTGGAATCGGGTGCCGATAGGAATATCCCAGGGCGCAATCACACTGACCGCTGGCAAGGAAACGATTTCCGTGGCGGTTCGTGCCTTTCATCCGCTTTTTCCTCCGCCGCAATCAGTTCGTGGATTCGTGGAGGGTGAAGGAGTCGTGACCATCGAGCCGGAACATTACACGCGCAAAGTGGATGGCGGGCAGAGAACATGGGAATGCGTTCAGGATTACGGACGAACCATGTCCGGTATGCGGACCTGGCAGCCCGTGGACTGGCTTGGTAAATCCCCCGAAAAACCTTCGCCATGTCTCGAGTATCGCATGTTTTTATTTCACAGCGGCCTGGCCCGGCTCGAAACCGTGGTCTCACCCACTTTGAATTTTATTCCCGGTCAGCCCCTGCGATTGGGCGTTTCCCTGGACGACCAGCCCGTGAAAATCCTCCAACTTGTCCCGGCGGATTACAAGGCCCAGGCTGGCAACTTGGACTGGGAAAAAGTGGTGGCAGACAATGCCCGCAGCGTTCAGAGCCGCATCGAGGTGGGCCAGCCCGGATATCACACTTTGAAATATTGGATGGTGGATCCCGGCGTGGTCCTGCAGCGCATCCTCCTGGACATGGGAGGCCTGCAGCCAAGCTACCTCGGCCCCCCCGAAAGCTTCCACGGCGCATTGAACTGAGGCCAATCGGACGATTGGCGGTTGTAAGCCGTCAATGCATTCTCCAAATCGAGACGTCACACCAAAAGCCGAACAGGAAAATGTTCAGGGAAACTATCGCTTTTTGACTGCCCCGCCCGGTTTCCCCGGAAACCCTCCGGTTTTGCGCCCATTCACCAGGCAAAATCGCCTCCGGCATTTCAAGAATTTGAAGGGTTGCGAAAAGCCGGTTAAGGGGTCAACCCATAGTTTATTTTATTTTAAAGGTTGGCTTTTGAGGGTCAAAATGGTTGTCGCTATTACCAGTCCCGACAACGAGCAAGTATTTGCACCTCAGCCATTCCATCCAGTTCAAAAACACCAGGACTTGTTGGCTGGCGTCGCCGGTTTTTGGCTCCAGCGGCATGCTGTATTTCGATTTTTCAATCGTCTAATCCAAAAATATTCATGATCAGAAAGACCCCCAATCGAATGGCGGCCAATTAAAAATGGCTCACGCCAAACCAGAGTTGGGCTGAGTGGCATCATTAAAAACATCGCCAGGGTCATCAATCCAGCGACCGCCGACTCAAATGCAATCAAATGCAGCCAACCAAAGACCCTGCCTGTCTTGGCCGACATCCACTCCAAAATTTGATCTGGATAAACAAGCGCGCCTGCCAGGCTGAAAAGGACTGCATCTTCCCAGCTAATCTGGCTGCCATGGAATGATGTAATGAGCGCGACCAACATAATGGCTCAAGGTATTGCTTGCTGCTCAGGACGCCGGTTCCGAACTCGGGGAAACAGATTCCTTCCGGATTGCTTTTAGTTCTGTGTCAGGTTTTATCGGCCGACAGGCTGTGAGTGGATGACCGCATTTGCGCTTCTTCCCTCGGCGGCGCCAAAAACAAGACGCCGTGCGTGAATCTCAAGATTTCGGCGAAGCATCGGTGATCTCGTTCGGTTTCTTCTTGAAAAAGGCGGCAAGCTGGAGGGCTGTCACCAAAAATAGCGAAAATGCCATGACCGCAGTTCCCAGAAAAATCCCCCAGATCATACCCACTGCAGCGGCGTATCTCGGCAAGCTTGCTCCTGTTTTTGGAGAAAAAAGCCCGCTCACGAAATCCGGCGAGATCACTGCCACCAAGGCGGCAAACAATCCGCCGACCGCTGATGATACCAACGCACCGGCTGTAATATAGCAAAAATATCGGATGAAAACCATAAACCACGGCCAATTCACGAAACGGTTTGGAAGCTTGGATGACGGGCATGGAGGCAACGGATGGCATAACGATGATGTTCG
>DAIDJC010000244.1 GCA_027451565.1 Limisphaerales bacterium
GTTGGGTTTCAGTCAGGCCCTCGCATTGTTTGATGGCCAGCGCCACCGCCAATCCTGCCAACAAGGCCAGGGCCTGACTGAAACCCAACAGGCCGCCCCCGCCGGGCAGGCCACATTGGGCTTGGTGGTGCACCATGAATCTCCCGGCATTGTTGTCACGCGGGTCAGCCTGCCAATGTCAGGATGATGCCCAGGAGAATCCCCAGCACGGCAGGCAGCTTTCGCCAGCCGTTGGATTCGTGAAATAAAAAAATACCCCCGGCGAAGGCCACCAAAGTGCTGGCGCGTCTCAGGCTCATGACCACGGCGACCAGAGCCTGGGGATGTTGCAGGGCGCTGAAGTAAAGGTAATCCGCCACAAGCAGCGCCAGGGCAATGCCCGGTATGCTCCAGCGCCAGGCAAAAAGGTGGCGCGACCACAACCGCAACTTCCAGCCCAGGGCGAACGGCGCGAACAAAACCACCAGGTAAATCGAAAACCAGCACTGGACCGTGGGGACGGAAATATGGAGCGTGCCCAGAAGGTATTTGTCATAAAGCGAGCTGATCGCCCCAAACAACACGCCGGCGGCCAGGCACCAAAACCACGGGTTCCGATGGAAATGGATGCCCTCGCGGGCGCCAGCCAATGAAAGGCCCATGAACGAGACCAAGGTGGTCAGGATTCCCAGGCATTGCAGCCATCCAGGGCGTTCTCCCAGAAAGAGGATGGCGCCTAAAAAGGTGAACAACGGGCTGCTCGCACGGATGGGAGCGCCCAGGGACAGCGGCAAATGTTTCAAGGCAAAATAGGTGCCCACCCACGATGCCGCCACGATGGCGGATTTCAACGCCAACTGAAGGTGCTGTTTTGCATTCAGCGGCTCAGTGACCAGGGAGGGTGGGAGCAGCCCGGGATGAGCCTGTTCAATGGCCCATAGCGTCGCCCAGACCAGCGCCCCCGTGAGTGTGCTGAAAAATAAAACCGGCGTGACGGCGTTGCTGCGCACCGCATGTTTGGTGCAAAGGTCGTAAAGCCCCAAAAAGAAAGCCGATAACAGGATTTCACCAATCCAGTTCATCTCAAAAAACCAGGCGGGCGATCCCGTCGGGTTCGCCCGCCATGGCCGTATATGAAGGGTAGGTTTGGAACTCCGGTGATGAAAATCTCACATGTGGGCAATGATGCCGTCGCCAAACTCGCTGCATTTGACCTCCGTGCCGCCCTGCATCAGCCGCGCAAAGTCATAAGTCACCCGCTTGCTGGCGATGGCCCCATTAAGCCCTTTGAGAATCAGGTCCGCCGCCTCGACCCAGCCCAGATAGCGCAGCATCATTTCCCCGCTCAATACCACCGACCCGGGGTTGACCACGTCCTTGTTGGCATATTTGGGGGCGGTGCCGTGCGTGGCCTCAAAAATGGCATGACCGGTCATGTAATTGATGTTGCCGCCCGGCGCAATCCCAATGCCCCCGACCTGCGCCGCCAGCGCATCGCTCAAATAATCGCCGTTCAGGTTCAGGGTTGCAATCACATCAAAGTCCGTGGGCCGTGTCAGCACCTGTTGCAGCGCAATGTCGGCGATGGAGTCCTTGATGACAATGCCGGCGCCGGGCTTGCCATCCGGAATGCGGCACCAGGGTCCTCCGTCTATTTCCACAGCGCCAAATTCCGTCCGGGCCAGCTCATAGCTCCAATCCCGAAAACCACCCTCGGTGAATTTCATGATATTGCCCTTGTGCACAATCGTCACCGACTTGCGCCGGTTTTGAATGGCATATTGCAACGCAGAGCGGAAGAGCCTTTGGGTGCCGGTCTTGGACACCGGCTTGATGCCAATCCCCACGCATTCCGGGGTTTCACCAAATCGTATCTTCTTGAAATCCTTCGGGAAGTTGGTCTTCAGGAATTCAATGGTCTTGAGCGCGGCTTCCTTGCCTGCCTCGAAATCTATTCCAGCATAAATATCCTCGGTGTTTTCCCGGAAAATAACCATGTCCACCTTTTCGGGGCTTTTCACCGGCGAAGGCACCCCATGGAACCATTGGACAGGGCGAAGACACACATAAAGGTCCAGCATCTGGCGCAACGCCACGTTCAGGGACCGGATTCCTCCGCCAACGGGCGTGGTGAGGGGGCCTTTGATTCCCACAAGGAACTCCCGAAAGGCCTCCACGGTGTCATCCGGCAGCCAGTTGTTGAATTTTTTGAAACTTTCCTCGCCGGCAAAAACCTCGAACCACGCCATTTTCCGGCGGCCGCCATAGGCTTTTTGCACAGCGGCATCCAGCACGCGCACACTGGCTGCCCAAATATCAGGCCCGGTGCCGTCCCCGCGTATGAACGGTATGATGGGGTGGTCCGGAACGTGCAATTTGCCGCTTGAAATTGATATTTTTCCGCCAGCGGGCGGGGTAATGTCCTTATATGCCATATGCTTGAATGATTTTTAACGCCAAAACCTTCCCTAATGAAAGGCGGGCGCACCGGGAAAATCAAGGAAAGAAAATAGGGAAAGAAAATAGGGATTCACGCCGGGGACCGACTTGCCGGAATGCACCACCTGACCTCCACCTCCAAAAGGCTTTTGTATTTGCGCCGCCGATGTGTTTCAATGGTTGCCCATGAGACAACGCAAAGCCGCCCTGAAACGAATGACTCGTGAGACGCGCATTGTCCTGAAGTTGAACCTTGATGGACAGGGCCATGCCAAAGTTAAAACAGGCATCCCCTTTTTTGACCACATGCTCACCCTGTTTGCCAAGCATGCAACAGTGGACCTGGATTTGAAATGCAAGGGCGACTTGGAAGTGGATGCGCACCATACGGTCGAGGATTGTGGCCTGGCCCTGGGACAGGCCTTTGCTGCGGCTTTGGGTGATAAAATGGGCATTCGACGCTATGGCCATGGTTTTGAACCCGAATTGGGCGGGGCAAAATCGCAAAAACCCGGTCAATCAAGCCGCGTTTTAACTGCCCGAGGCGAGGCTTATGTCCCCATGGATGAATGCCTGGCGCGGTGCGTGGTGGATTTCAGCGGACGCCCTTTTCTGGTCTGGCGTGGCTTGGACCGGCACGCATTCCGCGCCATAAGCGCCGGAGACCGCCATCAAGACGCTTCCTCCACCTTCCGTTTCGGCCTGGCCCGTGAATTTTTTCAGGCATTTGCCAATGAGGCCCGCTGCAATCTCCATCTTGAGTTGCTTTACGGGGATGAGCCTCATCATGTGGTGGAGGCCTTGTTCAAGTCGTTTGCCCGGGCGGTGGATGCCGCGCGCCAGTTTGACCCGCGCATTCGCGGCCTGCTCCCCAGCACCAAGGGCAAGTTGTAATGAAGATGGCCACGTTGATGGTTTAAACTCTCTCCATGGGATAATGGGCCAAACAAATTTCAAACAGGATCGCGTCCGGGATTTCAGTGACAACCGCCCGGGCAAATCCTTTTGCGGGCTGGCATTCTTCTGTGTTGTCGCACCGCTGGCCATGATTGGATGCTCTGCAACCCCTCCCGACCATGCCCATCCCGTTTCCGCTGCTCCGGCAATGGTCGCTCCCGTCCTGGGCCCGGTGGCCACGGTGGCGGCTGTCAACGCTGTCGGACGATTCTCCGTGTTGAGCGTGCGGTTGAGCCATCCCATGCCCCGCTTGGGCCAGACCCTTTCCGTGTATCGAGCCGGTTTTAAAGTGGGCGAGGTCCGCATCACCGGCCCCGTTCAGGATAACAATATTGTGGCTGACGTGGTTTCAGGCACCCTCGAAGTGGGGGACGAAGTCAGGGAGGAATAACCCCGGCGCCGGATCGCAGCCTCTTCTCCCCTCCCGGCGGGTTCTCAGGAACCGGTTCCTGATGGCTTCTCAATCAATGGTTTGACCGACTTGGGAAGCGAATCCTTCTTGTAAGGTGAAAAGAGATTGAAATAAATCCCGCATAGCGGACGCTCGTCATCGCTTTGGCTGAGAATGATGGTGACCTCATTATCCAGGGCGATGCCATGCCTGAAACCTGCCGCCCGCTGACCGTACGCCTTGATGGCCTTTTGCATCAGGGAATTCAAGGACACCTTGAATTCCTCCGGGGTTTTCCTAAGACAAACCACATGTTTGTCATAATTCTTAATTGCCTCTTTGATTTCCAACCCAAAGGATTCCACGGTCATGCCGGAACTATGACAATATCGTTGCAAAAATGCCATAAAAAAGCAGGCATGACGCGGGTAGTGGAACTGTGGATGGAGATGGGCAGGAAGTCAAAGGTCCTTTGGAGAAAGGGATTGTCTCTGGCCAAAAAGGGCTGTTCCCAGGCGGACCAGTGTGGATCCCTCTTCGATGGCCACCTCGAAATCCCCGCTCATGCCCATGCTGAGTTGGGGTAATCCGAAACCCAGGACCTGTTCCGCCTTGTCCCTCAAGGTTCGCAGTTGTCTGAAGTGAGGCCTGGCCTGTTCCGGGGAGGGATTGAAGGGAGGAATGGCCATCACGCCTTGAATCTGCAAACGATCCAATCCAGCCAGGTCTTTGAGTTCAGAAAAAAGTCTGGCAGGGGCATACCCATGTTTGCTGGATTCGCCTGCCACGTTGATTTCCAACAAGACGGGCATGATTTTTGCCGCTTGCTGGCATCGCTTCTGGATTTCCAAGGCCAGAGGCAGACT
>DAIDJC010000245.1 GCA_027451565.1 Limisphaerales bacterium
CGCAGATGCACTGACCACCAGGGCTGCCCTCGCCTACGTGCCAAATAAAATGGCCGCTGCGCGACAGTTTTTCCGCGTCCTTAAACCCGAAGGACGACTTTCAATCTGCGAACCCATTTTTCAGGATGCTGCCGCCAAACTGGCTGCCCTTGGCCTTGCCTTGCAAAACCTGCCCAACAGCCCGGCCACGAACCTGGCCAGGCTCACGCATCGGTGTCGAACCGCTCAAATGCCCTCCACGGCGGCGGAAATACAAAAACATCCGCTCACCAATTTCACCGAACGGGATTTGGTTGCCCTCTTCCAAATGGCCGGATTTATTGAAATTCACATGGAATTGCACATTGATTTGAATCGTGGCGTTCCAATGAATTGGCCGACCTTTCTTCATCAATCCCCCTTCCCGGGCGCCCTTTCCCTCTTTGAAGCCATGACCGCCACACTCAACCGTGAGGAACAACAACAATTGGAAGCCCACCTGCGCCCGAAAGTCGAATCCGGCCAGGTCACCACGCGCGAGTGCGTCGCCTACCTCACCGCCCTTAAGCCTTCAGAATCCAAACACCACGGAGCACCATGACAGATCGCCGATGGAATTGGCCCTAAAAGGCCGGGGTAAAGTGATCCTTTTTTGTGACCCTTGTTTTTGCCTGCCGCCTCATCGCGAACAGCAAAAAGCCTGTCTGATAATTCGAAAGGCCAAAATCCCCGGTCGCAGCACCCTTCCCAATTTTCAGTCAGGATCTAAGGCTCCCACACTATGAATTGCCTTATTTTTTGGAAAAGGCGGCATCAAAAGCGGCTGCATTGGGCGCAAAATCCAGTTTGCGGACAAAAGCACAGGATTCCGTTGCACCATGGATGCGGTCCATCCGGGCGTCTTCCCATTCCACTGAAAGCGGGCCTTGGTATCCCACATCGTTCATGGCCACAATTATGTCTTCAAACAAAATATCCCCACGGCCCGGCGACCGGAAATCCCAATACCTTCGAGGATCGGCGAAATCGGTATGCCCGCCAAAAACCCCCACCGACCCATCGCCATGACCCCACCACGCATCCTTGATGTGGGCATGAAAAATACGATCGGGAAATTCCCGGATGAACTTGACGTAATCCACCCCCTGATAACCCAGGTGCGATGGATCGTAATTAAAACCAAATGAGGGATGATTTTGAACCGCGTTCAAGGCCCGACGCGCTGAAGCCAGATCAAAGGCAATTTCCGTGGGATGAACCTCCAGCGCAAAATGAACGTCGTGCTGCTTGAATACGTCCAGTATGGGAATCCAGCGTGCGGCGAAATCGGCAAAGCCCTTATCGAGATACTCCTGGCTTGTGGGTGGAAAGGCATACAGGGCATGCCAGATGGAGGATCCCGTGAATCCATTCACCACCATCCTTGCCGGCCTGGTGTAAGATGCCGCTTTTTGCCTTTTGGACATGGCATCGTGGAAAAGTCGCGCGGCGCGGGCGGTATCGGCCATTCTTGATGCCGCTCGCCTTCTCACCGCCTCGGGATTTCCATCGCCCCATATTTCTTTTGGAAGGATGGCTTGATGCCGTTCATCAATGAGATCGCACACTGCCTGCCCCACGAGATGATTTGAAATAGCGCGGCAAACCAAGCCGTGACGAGCCACCAATTCGGCCAGGTCATTCACATACGTGCCCTCCTGCAAGGCTCTGGCCACATCAAAATGATCCCCCCAACAGGCGAGTTCCACTCCGTCGTAGCCCATCTTTTTAACCAGGGGCAGTAATTCAACCAGCGGAAGATCAGCCCATTGCCCCGTGAAAAGTGTCACCGTTCTTCTCATATCGTGATTCTGGATACAAATCCGATTCTGGATGCGGCCCGCAAGTTTTTCAAATAAAATATCCACCATGGCCAAAACCAATGCAATTGAACTCCCGGGCTGCGATCCCATTCCCATCCTGTATGAGGACCGGTCTGTTCTGGCCATTGACAAGCCACAGGGATGGATGTTGGTGCCCCATACCTGGAGGCGAACCAATTGGAATTTGCAGGCGGCCCTGGATTCATCCATGCGCGCGGGGGACTTTTGGGCGCGCTGCCGCAATCTCAAATTCCTCCGCTATGTTCACCGCCTGGACGCAGACACCACGGGGGTCATGCTCTTTGCGCGAAGCGAAGGCGCCTTGAAAACACTCGGGGATTTGTTTGAAACCCGGCAGATGGATAAAATTTATCTTGCCGTGGTCGCGGGAAAAACTTCAAAAACCGAGTGGGACTGTCAACTGCCGCTGGGCCCCGACCCCAGGCATTTTGGCCGCATGCAGGTGGACCGGGGCCAGACCGGCAAGGCCGCACAGACTCGGTTTCGAACGCTTGATTGCAACGGGCGCCATTCCTTGATAGAAGCCCGGCCGCTCACGGGAAGAACACACCAAATCCGAATTCACCTGGCAGAGACCGGATATCCCATCCTTGGCGACGAAATGTATGGAGTCGCGGACAACACCCATGAACTGGGCTTGCGGGCAATGCGTCTGGCCTACAAGGATGTCTTCACACGACGTCATGTGGAAATCCTGGCCCCGATGCATGACTTCCTTAAGAGATATGGGTTCTCTGCCAACTCACTAAACTCGGGCGCAGGGTCACCCGCCACGGGAAACAAACCCGCCACCAAACCCTCGCCAACCCAAAACAACAGGGCACGGCCTTCCTCAGAATCATAAGCTGAAAGAAGGCCAAAAGGCCCCAAGATCATCCCGTCATGACATGACAGGCCCAAGACAGGCTGGAATCTAAAGCGTCACTGCGCATAATTGGAGGCGTAATGAGCAATCGAGGGCTGAAATTTGCGTGGTGAAATATCGGCGTTGAGCACAATATTGGAAATAGTTTCGATATAGAGGCACGGTTGCAGCAGGGCTGCGGTCTCAGGATCCGGGCTTGCCACCACTTGCAGATCCGCTTGCATGGACTGGATGCTGACTTGGGTGCGCAATTGATGAATCAAATAGTCATTCTTTCCGATCCACAAGGTTCGGGTTCGACCCCGGGAATGAGAGGTGAGCACATAACATTTCACCCCGGCAACCTCCTCATCAGGCAGAAGAACGGTGTTGTAATCATCGCCAGCCAGCACATTGCCATTGTTCAATTTGAGAAACACGCCGGGGATCGCCGTTGCGGCGCCGCTCGATGACGGAGCGGCCAATTCGAGGGCCACAGCAGGACTGCCCTCATTCTCAGGCCCATATCCCTGCTCCAAAAAATTGCCGCCACCTGAACAAAAAACCGCCTTGGATGGCGATCCAACCGTGGTGTCAAAAAATTGGCGCGTGTTCCGCCATGAAAACAAATACAGGCCAGGTCGCGACAACAACGTTTTAAAACTTGTGGTGGTGGTGACCCCATCCATGATCGAAATGGTTTGCCCCATGTCCGAGTAGGACTTGGCCGAGGCATATTTCTCCATGGACAACTGAATAACCTGGCCAGGGGTGAGTTCTGCGTGGGAAGAAGCCGCACCCAAAACCATGGAAAGGGCGGCCATGAAGGCAAGCCCTCCACCTATACGCGGACGAAAACTGCTCCCAAGCGCCACTTGGGCATTCCCAACCCCTTGCCCTTTTCTTGCATCCAACCCGTTCATTTGTGTTTTCACGGCCATTTTCCTTTCAAAGCGAGTCACCGCTTTTTAAACCGGCAGGGATGCCGGCAGGGTTTATAAAAACTGGAAGCTTCGACTCCAGTATAAAATAGATTTATTAAAATCTGATGAAGCCAACATTAAAATGCGTCCCCGCAACAGTCTCCGCGATAAAAAGAATGCGTTTCGAGATTTAAGAGCCTTTCTGAAAAGTGGGCGATTTGACTCCTATCAAATGTCAACGACCGACGTGGATGGAGGCCAGGACCTCGCGTTTGGCGAACAGACTCATGTTCCCATTTGGGTAACCATGAATATGAGTCAACGTATCGTCAGACACCCTGTCCACCGCCCAACCCCGGTAACATTTATTATGAGTCAACCCGGGGGGCCTCTTGTCGGCGACAGTGGAAACGATTGAGTGATTGCCTTTTGATTTGGTTGGGTTTTGAATGACGACATGGCAGTCATGACTCGGTCAAAAACAAACTGGCAAGACTGGCTGGAAGCCGCCGCTGCGCTGGTTTATCCGGGAATCTGCCAGATTTGCCGCGATCAAAGATCGGATGCCCGCGAAGGCTTTGTGTGCGCAAATTGCCGGTCCCAGGTCCAAACGGTCCGTCCCCCTTTTTGCTCACGTTGCGGTTTGCCTCACGATGGGGACATCACCTCCAACTACGAGTGCGGCAATTGCCTGAATCAAGCGTTTGATTTTCGCTATGCCAGGGCAGCGGTGATCAATAAATCCGTAGTCCAAGAGGCCTTGAGACGATTTAAATACTCGGGCGCCGTTTGGTTCGAGTCTTTTTTAGTGGAACTCCTTGTCAATGAGTCTATTTCAATGCTAAACCCAAGGGACTGGGATGTCATTGTGCCGGTGCCCTTGCACCCGGTGAAACAGCGAACGCGCGGGTTCAATCAAGCCGAAATCCTGGGACGCGGCCTTTCACAAGCATCTGGAATCAAGATCAATACAACTTTTCTGGAACGGCA
>DAIDJC010000246.1 GCA_027451565.1 Limisphaerales bacterium
CAGCGATTATGGGGGATCTGTATTGTCCATCGTCCGAACTCAGGCTTGGACAAAAGTGGTGGGGCCCTTCCTACTCTACTGTAATCAAGGCGCCAATTCCCGCGGCCTCTGGACCAACGCGTTAGAAAAAGCCGCAAAAGAACAGGGTTGCTGGCCTTATGACTGGGCCGCTGGTCCGGATTATCCTCCAGAAACCTCCCGAGCGACCTTGTCCGGTCGTCTCGTGGTGCAGGATCCCTTGGACCCTGGCCTGCTGGTGAGCAACGCGTGGATTGGCGTCACTGAACCAGACTATGTTGTCAAGCGCCCGCACTCAGACCGTTATGCAATGCCAGAAACGGTGGATTGGCAGCGGGATGCCCGCGCTTATCAGTTCTGGGCAAGGGTGCGCCAGGATGGTTCGTTTGTCATCCTCCACATTCGACCCGGAAATTACACCCTCCATGCCATTGCGGATGGAGTGCTTGGCGAATTGGCCCAAACCAATCTGACTTTTCAGCAAGGCGAACAGCGCAATCTTGGGTCAGTGCTTTGGGTTCCACACCGGTTTGGCCCCACCTTGTGGCAGATTGGAGTGCCGGACCGAACCGCCCGCGAATTTCTGCATGGAGACCACTACTGGCAATGGGGATTGTATTATCAGTATCCAACCGAATTTCCCAAGGACGTGGATTTTGTCGTGGGCCGCAGTGACTGGCGCAGGGATTGGAATTACGTTCAACCCCCAAGGATAGACACTCGTCAACTTCCCTTGGATTTTGCGGACACCATGGCCATGGACGGACAAGGTCGTCATGGATGGTTTCACTGGCCCCGTGCGCCAAAAATTCGACCCACCACTTGGAGTATTGAATTCAATCTGTCCAAGCCTCCACCACACGGGACGGAACTGCGTCTGGCCTTTTGCGGGACACACCAGGGGTGCAAAGTTTTCGTTAAGGTCAACGGGCATGACGTTGGCAACACGGGCACGCTACCCGCCACCAGCGCCATGCAAAGAGACGGCATCAGGGCGTATTGGGTGGAAAGGGATTTGGCCATCCCCTCCTCCGTTCTGTCGGCAGGCGCCAACCGCCTGCAATTGTATTCACCCGTCAAATCATGGTCGCAGGGGGTGATGTACGATTGCCTCAGGCTGGAGGCCATTCCCTGATTCGCTGACTTGATGCACCCGGATCAACGACGGTACAGGGTGCGCGCATCAACCGCTTCCATGCCCGCGGAACGGATGGCCTGCAAACCCAGGTCCGTGTCTTCATAGGCACGGCAAAAGCGCGGTTCGACACCAATGCGCCGTGCCGCCTCCAGAAAAATATCCGGGGCCGGTTTTTGGTTGCGCACCATCTCACTCGTCACCACCGCACCAAACCAATCCCGGATTTTCAAGTGTTCCAGCACCCCCAAAATAATTTCCTGGGTGCCGCCGGATGCCACCGCCATGGGAATGCGCCCGCGATGTTGGCGGGCAATTTCCACCACCGCATGCACGGGTTCGACCTGCGCTATCAGTGGCAGATAAAGATTCTCCTTCTCATGGGCGGCGGCAATCGCATCCACAGGTATCCCCTGTTCCGCAGACAGCATTTTCAATATGTCGCGCGAGGGCACCCCGCCCAGGGAATAAAAACGGTCTTCCGGAAAATGCAGCCTGTGGCGGTCCGCCACCACCTGCCAGGCCTGCCAGTGCAGCGGCATGGTATCCGCGAGGGTTCCGTCACAGTCAAAAATCAATCCTTTGGGTTCGTCATTCATGCTCGTAAAATCATTCCAGTCAACTCCGCAGCGGGCGGCCTCAACCCTGCAGCCCTGCCAGGCGCTCCTCCAAATCGTTCGCAATCAGGGGATCAATCAATCCATCCAGCTCCCCCTCCATCACGTTGGCAAGGTTGTACAGGGTTAGTTCAATCCGATGGTCCGTCACACGGTTCTGCGGGAAATTGTAGGTGCGGTTCTTCTCACTGCGTTCGCCCGATCCCACCTGGTCCTTGCGGTGCGCGGCGTATCGCGCGTTTTCCTCGGCCACCTTCCGGTCCAACAACCGCGACCTCAACACATTCAAAGCCTGCACCCGGTTCTTTTGCTGGGAGCGCTGGTCTGCGCATCGCACAATCAGGCCGGTGGGTTTGTGAATGATTTGCACCGCGGAATCCGTGGTGTTCACTCCCTGCCCACCCTTGCCTGAGGCGCGGCAGACATTGATTTCCAGCTCCTCCGGCTTGATTTCCACATCCACTTCCTGGGCCTCCGGCATCACCGCCACGGTCACCGTGCTGGTATGCACGCGTCCCTGCGCCTCGGTGGCCGGCACCCGTTGCACACGGTGGACACCGCTTTCGTACTTGAACCGCTTGAACACATCCTCCCCGGTCACCTGAAAAATGATTTCTTTGAATCCGCCCAAATCCGACGGATTGGAATCCAATGGCTCTATCTTCCAGCCGCGCGATTCTGCATAGCGGCTATACATGCGGTACAGGTCTGCGGCAAACAAGGCGGATTCGGACCCCCCAGCCCCGGCCCGGATTTCCATGATCGTATTGCGCGAATCGGTGGGATCCGGTGGCGCCAAACGCTCCTGTATCAAATGAACGAGACGGACTTCCTCCGTTGCAAGCCGGGAGATTTCTTCGCGCGCCATGCCGGCCAGTTCAGAATCCGCCGCCTCGCTTTCAAGCAGCACACGGTTTTGCGCCAGTTGCTCCACAACTGGCATCAAGGCGTCGGCATGCCCGACCAGTTCCTTAAGGCGTGAGTATTCCCGGGTCAACAACTGGGCGTTTTGTGGATTATCAAACACCGAAGGATTGCTGAGCAGTGATTCAAGCTCCGCAAACCTCTTGCGACACCTCGCGATGTGTGGATCCAGATTCATGAAGCTGCGGATATTCAACACCCTTCCGGAAGGGACCCGGCAGAGGTTTGAAAATACAAACCGCCCGCAGGACGGGCGCACCAGTCCGGCGGGCGGTTTATGGGGAAAACTAAACGCGCTTTTTACGCGGGGCCGCAGCGGCAGCCTGCGCCGCCTGGGTCTTGGCCAGCCGTTGCTGGAATTTATCCACACGCCCGGCGGTGTCCACAAACTTCTGCTGGCCGGTGTAAAACGGATGGCAAACGTTGCAAATACCAATAATGACCGTTTGTTTGGTCGAGCGCGTCTTGATCACGTTGCCGCACGCACAACGGATTTCCGCATCGCCATACTTTGGATGAATGTCGGCTTTCATAAAAAAAGGGCCATCAGCCTAGCATGCCAGCAAGGAATGACAAGGACGATTTTCCAAAAATTCGGGCCCGTGGCGGGCCGGTGACGCACCCTCCCTTACATTGCCGGGGCGGATTGATTATGCCGCTGTGACAGGTCTGAGGCGATATCATCGCGACCATGCTTCAAAAAGCATTCTTCATCCCTTTCAGGCAGGTTTCAGGGCTGGGGCGTTTTGCTTGGGGCTTGGGTTTCCGACTCGTTGGAACCGTAATAAATGACGAATTCCCGAACTTTGCGCCCGGCGTGAAGAGACCAAAAATCATCAGCGCGCTCGACATGGGAAAACGCGGCAACCAATTCGGAGGGAGCAGGATCTGTTGATGTGGTGACGTACAGCGCCCGGGTTTGCGGAGTGACCTTGTATTCCGGCCAGAGGGAAAACTGCGTGGTGCCGTAGGGTTGGGGCAGCAGGTATGTGACTGGCTGGTCCGGCAGGTAAAAAGACATCATGCTGGCTTGGGAGTAATTATCCGCAATGAGAAGGTTGGCATGGAAACGATCGCGTGCGGCTTGAACGTGAGCGGCAAAATCATGCCACCCTTTCGCCCGGCGCAACGGATCCTGCCTGGGTGGAAGGTGGAGGTAATCGGTGTCGTGCAAAACGATGGTCATGATCAAGGCCACAGCCATGGCTGCCCACACCGCCCACCGCCAGCGGGGATGCTTTTGGGCATGATTTTTCCAAAAAACGGTCATGAGGATGATGCCGGGAATGAGAGCAGGCGCCGGCCAATTAGGCTGCCCGGCCACATTCAAACTGAAAAAACCAAATAATGCGTACAGCGGCACCCATTGGGAGAGCAGAAAATGAAGCCGCTCATCCTGCAAATGCCGAAAAGCATGGACCACAGCCACAATCATTCCTGCCATGAACAAAGGCGATACAACACCCAACTGGCCACCTATGAATTGAAGAAGCTCGGACGGATGGATTTCAAAATGGTTGGTAACCCCGCTACGGGCATGAAGAGCAGAGATGTGGACCCAGCCGGTCTGGAAATTCCACCAAATGATGGGGGTTATGGAGAGAGCAAATGCGCCTCCCAAGAGAACAATGCGACGGCTGAAAAGCCACTTCCGGTGGGGCTTTGACACCAGTAGAAACCAGCCAATGGAAATGAGTTGGACACCATTGGTGAATTTGGCCAGGAACCCGGCGCCAATCACCAACCCCAGCCAGAACCAAAGGGAAAGGTGGTCGTGATGCAGGGCCGACCAGAAAATCCACATGGCCGCAGCCCAACTCAGGACACTGGGGGTATCAATGGTCATCAGCACTGATCCGACGGCAATGATGGGAGTGATGCCAGCGACCACCAAGGCAGTCAGCGCGGTGGAATC
>DAIDJC010000247.1 GCA_027451565.1 Limisphaerales bacterium
GTGCAAATCCCGCCTGTTACAAAACCCCAGCACCTGGTCACCCAGACAGTGGCCCTCTTTCATCACTATGAATTTTTCACCTTCCAGGTCTGACATCGAGACTTTGTGTTTACGGGCCAGCGAATGCCCCGGTGGCAGCGCCAACAACAACTCCTCGGTGAACAATTCGGAGATTTCCAACCCCTCCCCGGCGGCTGGATGGCTGGCAATGGCAAAATCAATCTCGCATCCCCGCAAAAGTTTAAGCAATTGAGCGGTGGTGTCTTCTTGCACAATAACTTCCACGCCTGGATATTTCCTGGTGAACTGCGCCAGCGCTTTGGGAAGCAGGTAGGGTGCAATGGTGGGCAAAACACCCACCGCCACCGCGCCACAAAGCAAATGCTTTGCCTCGGTTGCCTCGCGTTGCGCCGCCGCCACCTCCTCGAGAATCCGGACTGCCCGGCGCAAAAACGCGTGACCTGATGACGTCAACCTTGCCGTGCGCTTCATCCGGTCGAAAACACGTTCACCCAGTTCCTCCTCCAGTTTTCGGATTTGCTGGCTCAGGGAAGGCTGGGAGACATGGCACTGCTCTGCGGCGCGAGAGAAATTCCCGGCCCTCGCCACGGCCACCACATAGCGAAGCTGATGCATTTCCATAGGCAAAGCCTATGGTAGCCAAAGGAAACAAATATTTCAACAATCACCGGATTAATGATTGAATCAGGATAAGACAAGTGGATTGACTAGGCTTGAAAGCGTCACCACGGACGAAACTTTTGAACTAAAGGATTGATAAAAATATGTCAACAGAAGCCAAATGCCCCTTCCATCACGGCGCCAGCAATGTCGGCGCCACAAACCAGGACTGGTGGCCGAACCAGTTAAAACTCGACCTTTTGAGCCAGCATTCCAGCAAGTCCAACCCGATGGACCTGGACTTCAATTACGCCAGAGAGTTCAAGAGCCTTGATTACGCCGCATTAAAAAAGGACCTGGCAAAATTGATGACCGACTCGCAGGAGTGGTGGCCTGCGGATTTCGGCCACTATGGCGGTTTGTTTGTAAGAATGGCATGGCATAGCTCCGGCACCTACCGCACGGGCGACGGACGCGGCGGCGGCGGGCGGGGCCAGCAGCGCTTTGCCCCGCTGAATAGCTGGCCCGACAATGTCAGCCTGGACAAGGCGCGCAGGCTGCTGTGGCCCATCAAGCAAAAATACGGCAGGAAAATTTCCTGGGCAGACTTGATCATCCTCACAGGCAATGTCGCGCTGGAAACAATGGGTTTCAAGACGTTTGGTTTTGCGGGCGGGCGGGTGGACGTGTGGGAACCGGACCGGGACGTTTACTGGGGCGCGGAAAAGAAGTGGCTGGACGACAAACGCCATTCCGGTGCCCGCAACCTGGAAAACCCCCTGGCTGCCGTTCAGATGGGTTTGATTTACGTGAACCCGGAAGGTCCGAACGGAAATCCTGATCCAGTCGCGGCTGCGGTGGACATTCGCGAAACGTTCAAACGCATGGCGATGAACGACGAGGAAACTGTGGCCCTCATTGCCGGCGGCCATAGTTTTGGCAAAACCCACGGTGCCGGCCCCGCCACTCATGTGGGGCCGGAACCGGAAGCAGCCGGACTTGAGGAAATGGGTTTGGGTTGGAGGAGCAGCTATGGCTCGGGTAAGGGCGGCGATGCCATCACCAGCGGCCTCGAAGTCACTTGGAGCCAGACACCGACCCAGTGGAGCCATCACTTTTTTGAAAACCTCTTCAAATATGAATGGGAACTGACCAAAAGCCCTGCGGGTGCGCATCAGTGGGTGGCTAAAGGGGCCGAGTCCACGATTCCCGACGCGCATGATTCATCTAAAAAACACCGGCCCACCATGCTGACCACGGATTTATCTCTGCGGTTTGATCCGGCGTACGAAAAAATATCACGACGGTTTTACGAGCATCCCGACCAATTTGCCGACGCGTTCGCCCGCGCGTGGTTCAAATTGACGCACCGGGACATGGGACCAAGCCTGCGTTATCTCGGACCGGAAGCGCCAAAACAGGACCTGATCTGGCAGGACCCCATTCCCGTGCGCAAGCATAAGTTGATCGGCCCGGCGGAAATTGCCGCGCTGAAGAAAAAAATCATCGCTTCAGGCTTATCCGTTCCGCAAATGGTCACGACGGCATGGGCATCGGCCTCAACTTTCCGTGGATCGGACAGGAGAGGCGGCGCCAATGGCGCGCGCATCCGCCTGGCCCCCCAAAAAGATTGGGAGGTTAACCAACCTAAGCAGCTTGCAAAGGCGCTGATGCCCCTTCAGACCATTCAAGCCGCATTTAACAAGGTTGCCAAAGGCGGCAAGCAAGTCTCATTGGCCGACTTGATCGTCCTCGCTGGCTGCGTCGGCATTGAACAGGCGGCAAAAAACGCAGGGATCAAGTTGACAGTTCCATTCAAGCCGGGACGCATGGACGCGGCGCAGGAGCAAACGGATGTCGAGTCCTTCGGGGCATTGGAACCCATTGCCGACGGCTTCCGCAATTATCTCAAAAGCAAATACACAATTCCAGCCGAGGCGTTGTTGGTGGACAAAGCGCAGTTGCTGCAACTCACCGCGCCGGAAATGACTGTTCTCGTGGGCGGCCTTCGAGTTTTGAATATCAATTTTGGCGGCAGCAAACACGGGGTTTTCACCAAGCGACCCGGGGTATTGACGAATGATTTTTTTGTCAATTTGCTCGATATGGGAACGGAATGGAAGCCGGTTTCGGCGGAGGCGGATTTGTTTGAAGGCCGCGACCGAAAGACAGGAAAAGTCAAATGGACCGGCACCCGGGTGGACCTTGTCTTTGGATCCAATTCCCAGCTTCGCGCCTTGGCCGAAGTCTATGGAAGCCTTGATGGAAAGGAAAAATTTGTGCGCGACTTTGCCGCAGCCTGGAACAAGGTGATGAATCTGGACCGCTTCGACCTTCCTCAACACAGGAGTTAGGCATCCAAGCGCTTCCCCTTTAAACCGGGCACCTCTGGTTATTCAAGTGCCCGACATTTTTCCGGCAGCTTGGAAAGGCGCAGCGGTTTGTTGGTGTGAGTTTTGACTTTCTCATAGGTCAAATCCCATCGCTTAACCACATCGCTTTGTGTCGGCGGTTATTTGCAGGCAATTTGCAGGCAAGCGGGCCAGTCAAAATAGGACTCAGGAATGAAGGCTGACCCCGAATGGCGGTGGAATGGCGGTGGTAAATGTGGTGATTGGTTGAAACCGTTGAATGGTTGTAACGAAGAAGACCGGCCAGATGACGCAGGTCTGGCGACCCCAGAAAAAAGCCACGAATTCACCGCCTTAACTGGAAGATGAAAAGAGACGCGTAACGACCGCGTCTTCACCCAAACAATCAGGATAATGCCCGGAAGGTCCCGGAAGGTCGAGAAAACCTTTTCCCGAGCACAATTTTCCCACGCACAAAAACATCGCCGCAAGAATTTCAGGCCGCCGCAGCCCGCCCTTGAAACCGGACGGGCAGCAGACCACAAAGGCCCACAGGAGGAACCCCCTCCCGCTCCGGTCCAAATGGTGATTTTAACGGACGGCCCGAACACCGAATCCAAACCGCTGTGTCACGCCGTAAGGCGCTGCACATTCTGGGCTTTCAAACCCTTTTCACTGGGGAGAACCTCAAAGGACACTTCATCCCCTTCGTTGAGCGTTTTGAAGCCCTCGCCTAAAATGGAGGTGTGATGCACAAAAACATCCTGACCCGCATCTTGGGCAATGAAACCAAACCCCTTCTTGTTATCGAACCATTTTACTTTGCCACTGGCCATAGCTACTCCTGATTTTCAAGGTTGAACTGGTGGACAACAGTTATCATTAGGTCTTGAGCTTATCATGTCACCAAGCCAAGATAATTCCCTGACAATCACCCCAGATTTTTAATGATGCTATCGGATGGAAATTTGTTCGTCAAGGAAAAGTGCCAAAAACGTTTCTGGAATGTTTCCTTCCAGTAATTAGTCCACTTCCATGGCCTGGCTCAACAATTGGGGCAAATGGGCCGCCAGGCGGGCCTCGCCAATGGTCAGGTTGGCACCCGCCTTTTGGGCGGCCTCAAACAACTCGGTTTTGCGGTCCGGCCCAAAGGCTATGATGGGCAAATGTCGGGTGGGTGATTCTGCCTTGAGCCTCTGGATGGCTTCAAAAAGATTCGTGCGCGACTCCATGTCCACCATTAAAAAAAGCGGCTGCTCCTTCAAAATCAAGTCAGGAAGACCCTCGGGGTCGCTCACCACCATCACGCGGTATTCCATGTCCTGCAACCGGTTTACGAGTTGGCTGCCCGGCATCAATCTTTCAAAAAGCAAAAGCGCTAAGGGTCGCGTCATGGTGCAAGCTTGAGGGGAAAAATTTTAAAAGGCAAAACGGAATTCATTCAATTTGACAATCCACGCCCTTTTCGATTGGTGGCAGCCATTAGGCATGGATCTTCTATTCCCGGAGGGACGGATTTGCAAGCAGGCCAAAAATGTTTTAGGCTCCATGCCAGGCTGAAACCGTGACAAAACCAATAATGACTCCGCATTTTAATCCGCAGAACGCAAGTTCCAC
>DAIDJC010000248.1 GCA_027451565.1 Limisphaerales bacterium
CTGCCGCCAAGCTCACATCGGCTCTGTCGCTGGCCTGCGCGCTAGGGTTGGCCGGATGCACCACCCCGGGTTCACACGCCTCGCTGGGAGGCGGTTATGAGGAAATCCGCCATTCTCAAATCCAATGGACCCAAGCCGCCCCACCACCTGCGCGGATTTCCCTCAGGTATCAGAATGACAAAGGTCATTCGAAGGTCATTTGGCCCTCCCTTTACTGCCAAAATGCCGTCGTTCACCCGCCTTTGGCTGTTTTTGTGGCAGAACGGGATTTCTTATTCGAAGGGAAACCGGAGATTCGGCCCCGGTTATTCGCCGTAAATCCACCTCATGCTCCAGTTGACGTCACCGAGGAAATTCTGATTTTGTGGAGTCAAAGCACCTCCCACAACCTCAGTCAAGCCTTGAAATATTACAGCCTGGCCACCCCGCAGGATGACCATGGTAATTTGGACATTTCCCTGAAATTCTGGTCCGGGGAAATCATCCATAGCGATGACTGGCCCGATACCGGCGATGTGAAGCTGACGTGGGAACAACTTGTGCGGATTATGGAAAAGATTCAAGCCGCCGGACAACCTCAGAAAGACCCTCGATGGCACACGGAGTTCATTAGCCTTTAGTAGATTAGGCGGAGCGAAACGGTCATTGGCCCTGCGCCTCTCAATCCGTTCGCTCCGCCTACTCTACTTAACCTCCAGAAATCCGACTTGATTCCACCCAACCAACTTGAAATTTGGGCCGCTTGAAGCAGCCGAATCCATTGGCAAAAAATCATTTCAGGCTCATTAAATCCTCAATTTCGTCCGGTTCAATGGGCACATCCTCCATCAGGTCGCGCGCCCCTTTTGAGGTGATTAAAACATCATTCTCCAGCCTGATCCCCATCCCCTCCTCGGGGATATAAATACCCGGTTCAACCGTCATCACCCAACCGGCGCGCATGGGTTCATCCACCGGCGCCACATCATGGACATCCAGGCCCAATGAATGGCCGATGCCGTGCATGAAATATTTTTTGACCGGGGCATGCCCATCCTTGGGACGCTTGATTTCGCGCATTGAGAGCAATCCCAAGTCCACCAATTCCTTTTCCACGAGCGATTCGGCTTCGCGCTGCCATGTCTTGGGGGTCTTTCCAGGCTTGAGATTGCGGATGGATTGGCGCAAAACCCTGAGGACCGACTTGTAAACTTGCTTTTGGCGTGGGGTAAAGCGGCCATTCACCGGGATTGTCCGGGTCAAATCAGCGTTGTAATTCCGGCAACGGGCTGCGACATCCAGCAGGAGCAAATCGCCGTCCTGGCAGGCGGATGAATTGGATTGGTAATGCAGGCAGCAGGCGTTGGATCCGCTGGCGATGATGGGGGGGTAGGCGAACCGGCATTGGTGCCGGATGAATTCATGGGCATACTCGGCCTCCAATTCATACTCGGTCACACCCGGCTTTACGTGCCGGGCCACGCGCAGGAAGCCATCGCGCGTCACCGCACAAGCCTTCGTTATGGCCAGAACCTCCCCCTGGGATTTCACCGCCCTCAAACCATGGAGCAAGGGGGCCAAGCGCCTGTAGTCATGCAATGGATAACGCCGACGGGTCCAGGAAATAAACCGTTCATCCCTGGTTTCCACCTCATTATCCGCACGCGAATGCTCGTTGGAATTAAGGAAAACATGGTCCGTGGCGCACATGAGCCTGTGAAAAATGCGCGGGAATTCTTCCAGGTAATGCACCTGTTGAATTCCAGAGATGCCTCGCGCCATTTCAAAGGTGAGTTTTCGCCCCTCCCACAATTCTTTTTCCGGGGATGCGGCTCGTATAAAAAGGATTGCGCGTGAAGCCTCATCCTTGGCGTGGGGATGGAGCAGGAGAATGGTTTGCTCCTGTTCGATGCCGGAAAGGTAGAATAAATCCGACTGGACAACCAGGGGGATGGAGGCATCCGCATTGGTGGGCAACAGGTCATTGTTATTGATGACGGCGAGGGATTTTGGTGGCAGCAGAGACGCCAAGCGTTCCCTGTGCTCGACGAACATCAGGGGGTCAAACAAGAAAGGTGGTTGGGAAGCGAATTTGGCGCCGGTCTGTTTCATGCCGCAGCATGGAACTTTTTTCATTTATTTCAATGGAAATGCAAGCCATCCGACCAATTCCTGAATGGATTGCCTGGCGGGTGTTCTTGCGTTGACGTTATTCGGTGGTTAAAGTTTCCCCATGAATTCGTTGCTGCTTGAGGGAGGCCGGGTGGTGGACCCGTCCAGCGGTTTTGATGGTCCGGCGGATGTGCTGATCCAGGACGGCATCATAGCTGGGATAGGACCGCGCCTGGCCAAACCGGCTGGAGTGGAGGTCTATTCAGCCGCAGGCAAGGTTGTCTGCCCGGGTTTCATTGATTTGCACGTCCACTTGCGGGAACCGGGCCAAACCACCAAGGAAAACCTGTCCACTGGCACCGCGGCGGCGGCGAGAGGTGGCTTCTCCACCGTGGTCTGCATGCCGAACACATCCCCAGCCATTGATAACGCCGGGACCGTGGCCTTGATCCAGGACCGCGCCCGTCACCAGGGTCAAGTCCATGTCCTCATCGCAGGGGCCATAACCCGGCAAATTGCGGGGGAGGAGTTGGCGCCCATTGGAGGGCTCAAGGCAGCCGGGGTGGTGGCCATCACTGACGACGGGCATTGCGTTCAAAACAATGAATTGATGCGCAGGGCCTGTGAGTATGCGCGCATGTTCGGGCTTCCTGTTTTTGATCATTGCCAGGATTACAATCTGGTCACGGACGGGGTGATGCATGAGGGCTATTGGAGCACCGCACTGGGCCTGCGCGGCTGGCCTTCCGCGGGCGAGGAGGTCATTGTGGCCCGGAACATCCTGCTTTCCGAGCTGACTGGCGCGCATATTCATTGCCAGCATTTGAGCGCCAAAGGCAGCGTGGACCTGTTGCGGGAAGCCAAAAAGCGGGGTGTGCGCGTATCCGGGGAAGCCTGCCCACACCATTTCACCCTCACGGACGCCGCATTGGCCGGAAGCGAAAAATTCTGGGAGGGAGACGGCGCCATTCTGGCTCAGGCCGGCGTGACAGGTGAAAATGGCAGGCCCGAGTGGCCGCCTTACGACACCCTTTTCAAAATGAACCCGCCCTTGCGGTCCGCCGTGGACAGGGAAGCCATACTTGCCGGCCTGGCCGATGGCACCATAGAAATCCTATGCAGCGACCATGCCCCGCATTGCAACTACGAGAAAGAGGTGGAATTTGACCTCGCCCCTTTTGGCATTACCGGGCTGGAGACTGAGGTGGCATTGAGCCTCATGCAATTGGTGCATACCCACCGGCTTTCCCTGGCGGATATGATCGCCAAATTCACCCTCCATCCGGCCCGTTTGCTGGGAATACCCCAAGGCAAGCTTGCCGTGGGTGCTCCGGGGGATGTGACCGTTCTGGATCCCGACCTCCCATGGATTTACCGCAGGGAAGATTCGGCCAGCAAATCCCAAAACACCCCATTTGCCGGGTGGCGATTGAAAGGGCGGGCTGTGGCAACGATTGTGGCCGGACGGATGGCTTGGCGTCTTGACCGGGAACCTGCCAGGATCGGTACTTGAATTAAACGCGCCTTTTTTTTTGCGCCCCGGCAATTTTACGTTAACATGCCCGTGTTTAATGAATGCGATTTTAGCCCTTGAGGACGGTTCTATATTTCGGGGCGCTGGTTTTGGCGCCCGGGCATCTGCGATTGGTGAGGTTTGTTTTAACACCTCCATGACCGGATACCAGGAGATCCTCACCGATCCCTCCTACCGAGGCCAGATCGTGACCATGACCTATCCCCTGATTGGCAATTACGGGGTGAACAAGCGTGACGTGGAATCCTGGCGACCGCATGCGGCTGGCTTTGTGATCAGGGAACTATCCCCAATGGCCAGCAACTGGCGGTCGGAACAATCTCTGGACAAATACCTGGAAGAGCATGGCATCCCCGCCATTCAGGGCGTGGATACACGGGCACTGACCAAGGTCCTGCGCCAGCGCGGCGCGATGAACGGAGTGATCAGCACCCTGGAAATGCCCGAAGAGGAAGCCGTCCGCCAAGCCAAAGCGTTTGTTTTTGAGGGGAAAGATTATGTCAAGGAGGTGACTCACCCCAAGGATTTTGCATGGGACCCGGAGGATCGTCAAAGCGGGGACTTCGATTTGGTTCGGGGCAACACCAAAGCCGAGGCGCGAACTTTCAGCAAACCTCTTCCCGCAGCCGACATCCCGCTGGTTGCCTTTGATTTCGGGATGAAATACAACATCCTGCGGCGACTCAGGCAGCATGGTTTTGCCACTCATGTTCTTCCAGCCACTGCCACTGCCGACGATGCCCTAAAACTCAAACCGGCAGGAATTTTCCTCTCCAACGGACCCGGAGACCCGGCAGCCCTTGATTATATTGTCAAGGAAGTGCACACCCTGCTGGGCAAAGGCATACCCATCTTCGGAATTTGCCTGGGCCACCAGATTTTAGGCCAGGCTTTCGGTGGAAAAACCTTCAAACTCAAATTTGGTCACCGGGGTGGCAACCAGCCGGTTAAAGACTTGGAAT
>DAIDJC010000249.1 GCA_027451565.1 Limisphaerales bacterium
ACTCAGCGCCACCTCTCCCCAGCCCTCTCCCCCAATACAACTGGCGGAGAGGGAGAAAAAACGCTGGGCTGGCGAATGGATTTTAAAATATTTCACCCGGCAAATTGAGAATGACACGCCCAGTGGCCCCGGTTATCGGGCAAAATCATGTTGTCGCAGCCAGAACAGGCAATCAGCCGCCCACGGATGCGGATGGTTGAACGGCGGCTTATCCTTCAAACCCATGCCGTGGTTTCCTCTTTCATAGACATGCAGGGCAAAAGGCACATGGTTTTTGCGCAGGGCCTCCGCAAACATCAGACTGTTTTCCATGGGCACAACCGTGTCCGCATCCGTGCACCAGATAAAACAGGGCGGCGTCTCGGGTGTGACCTGCAATTCATTGGATAAATCCTTCACCAACTCAGGCGATGGATGGTCGCCCAGCAGGCTTTTGCGCGAGCCTTGATGCGTGAAAGGCCCCATGGTGATGACCGCGTAGCATAGAATGCCCAGGTCCGGGCGGCTGCTTTGCCGCTCCACCGGATCGCTCGAGTTGGTGTTGCCCGCGTCAAAATGGGTCAGCAACGTCGCCGCCAGATGGCCGCCGGCGGATGAGCCCATGATGCCGATGCGATGCGGGTCCAGTTGATAATCCCCCGCGTGCGCCCGCACCCAGCGCAGCGCCCTGGACGCGTCCTCCAGCATGACCGGATGCCGGTAACCATGGGACCCCAGCCGGTATTTCAGCACAAACGCCGTCACGCCATGCTGGTTCAACCACAGCGCATAATCATTGCCCTCGTGCGGTGCCAGCATCCCGTACCCGCCCCCCGGGCAAACCACCAGCGCCGCGCCCGTGGCCGGCCCATTCGTGGGCAGGTAGGGAGTCAGGGTGGGGATGTCAAAATCATTGGTGCCCAGACAGCCGGGCGGCGTGCCAGGCCAGAGCGCAATGGCGGGCAGCTTTTGCGCCATGGCCAGCGGACCGGACAAGCACAGCGCGGTCAACAGGCAAAAAATGAAACAACGTGAAATAGGCATCCACGAACCGTGCCCAAAATCCATGGACTTTTCAACCCGAAAAGCGAAAAGCGAAATGGAAAGCGCCAGGATACGGCAGGATGCTGGGCCCGGTGGATTGGGGCGGATTGGCCTTTTGAAATTCGATTTTCCATTTTCGGGTTCTTTCCCCAATTGGAGGATTTTTGAAGATCAGCGATGTTAAAAAGGAACGCAGGAAACAGGCGCCAACGTTTCCATCCAGAACATTCAAAAAATTTTGCACCAAAAGACCCCAGTGACCGCAAATGACATCCCCCCTCTGGCATTCTTGGGGCGATGATTTTTACAGATGGACAAAAAAATCGAGTGTTTTTCCATTTTTTACTGGCCAACGCAAACCGGTTCGGCAAGAGTCTGGATTCAGCCAGGGAAAAGGGAAAGGTGCCGCCCCTTGGGGGCGGCATTGGGTGCGGAAACAAGAGGCAAAAGAGGTGGTCAATAATGACCAGGTGAATGGCGAAGCGACAAAATGGGATGGCAAGTCCATGAACGAACTTTCATTTGATGATTTTTTCCGGCAAGCCACAGGGTATGCGCCCTATGATTTCCACCGCCGGTTGGCGGGCTGGGGTATGGGAGTGGCTGTAAGCCAAAATTTATCCGTTTAACATACAGAGCTAAAGGATGATTTTTTTTGGACATACAGCTGAAGACGAAAACGGCAATCGCTTGCCAAAACAGTTCTGGCAATTACTCGTCAATCACCTGCTGGCTGTGGCGAAGCGGGCTTCAGAATTTGCCCGGCCAATGCAGATGGAGGCTGAAGCTGAAATTGCAGGACTTCTGCATGACTTGGGGAAATACGCGATTCGTTTCCAGCGACGGCTTGAGGATGATTCCATTCACGGCATCAACCATTGGTCCGCAGGTGCCTTTCAAGCCTGGATACTTGGCAGAGCGTCGGTGGCGCTCGCCATTGAAGGCCATCACACTGGTATTCCGGCCATTGAGCGCAATCAAGATGACTTGGAGTGCTGGAGGGAGCGTTTCAAGAAACTCACATCTCCAGCTGATGCACCTGGGGTAAATGGGTTTCCTGAAACTCTGGCCCAATTATTGGAACGGTTCGCTACCGAAAAACTTACCTTGCCGCCTGCAATTTCACGGGAAAACCCCAACGGTCGTGAATTCGTCACTGCCATGAAGATTCGTTTCCTGTTTAGTTGCCTTGTAGATGCAGATTTTCTCGACACGGAACAACACTTCAATTCAGCGCAAGCTGCGCTTCGTCGGTCGCCCCCGTTGCTGCCTGCCGCCGCTTGGCAGCACTTGCGCACCTATCTCGACTCCAAATCAAGCGCGGGAGAGGTGAATCAATTGCGCCGCCAACTACTTGGCGATTGTCTGGACGCAGCCGAGAAAATTCCTGGTCTTTTCACCCTGACCGCGCCAACCGGCAGCGGCAAAACTCTAGCCTCACTTGCCTTTGCCTTACGGCACATCGAAAAACACAATGCGGGTCTGGACGTCGCTGATCCGAAGCGTTTGCGGCGCGTGATTGTTGTCATTCCCTACACCAGCATCATTGAGCAGACGGCTGCCGTGTATCGCGATATTTTCGAGAAACAGTTTGGTGTCGATTATGTTTTGGAACATCACAGCGCCATCGCCCCACACGAACAGCAATCTGACACCGGTAAGGATGCCGAAGAATCCCGGCTCCGGCGTGCCCGTATGGCCAGCGAAAATTGGGATGCACCTTTGATTGTCACAACCTCGGTTCAGTTCTTTGAAAGTCTATTTAGCAATCGCCCTTCGCAATGCCGAAAACTGCACAATCTCGCCCGTTCCGTCATCCTGTTTGATGAAGTTCAGACGCTGCCCCGAGAGAAAGTTCCTTCGTTGTTGTCCGCCGTGCATTTGCTCACACAAGAGCCCTATGGCGCAACGGCTGTTTTCATGACCGCCACCCAGCCAGCATTTGGTGTTGCCGAGAAGCTAATTGAGGGCGGTTGGCGCCCAACAGAAATATCTTCCAACCCTGCCGCAATGGCGGAGGCGTTCAAGCGCGTTGAAATTGTTCGTAAACCAGATGACTGGCGTCCCACTTGGCCGGAAGTCGCGGATATTCTCCGTGATGAACCGCAGTGCTTGGCGGTAGTAAACACCAAAGCCTCTGCACGTGCCCTATTTGAAGCCTTGCCGAATGATGGTGACACGTTTCACCTTTCCACAGGGCTCTGTGCCGCCCATCGTTACGCGAAGCTGACTGAAGTCCGGCGGCGGCTCTCTGCTGGCAAACCGTGCCGCTTGATCTCAACACAACTCATCGAAGCTGGGGTGGACGTGGATTTCCCAGTTGTATGGCGGGTGCTAGGCCCGCTGGATTCCATAATCCAAACTGCAGGACGCTGCAACCGCGAAGGCAAATTACAGCAGCCTGGAAAAGTCACCGTTTTCCGCTCCGCCGAACCTGCCATGCCACGCGGGGCATATCGTCAGGCGGCGGCGGTAACGGAATCATTCCTTTTCCAGCAACCCGACGCTCCCATGCACCAACCGGAAACCTACGCCGCATACTTTCGGCAGCTTTACGGAGTGGGGGGGCCGCAAAACCACGATGAAGACAAGCTGTTCAAAGCCTGCAAGGATTTTGATTTCCCGCTTGCCGCCAAAGAATCCCGGCTCAATGGCGACGAAACGCGCGCTGTGCTTGTTACGTGGGGTGAAGGTGAACAACTTATCAACGAAATCCGGTCGCAATATCATTGCACCGCCGGGTTGTTTCGCCGCTGCCAGCGGTTTACCATAAATCTATACCTTGGCGAATTTGCCAAAGCCGAACGTGAAGGTGTCATTACGCCAATCACATCTGACAAATCAATTTATGTCTGGACTTCGAAATACGATGAAAACCTTGGAGCCATCCACCACTCAGCCGAAGACCTTTTGTTCTGAAAATGTTCAAGGAACAAGAAAGCCCTACTCAGATTTTCAGCCGAGTAGGGCAGTGCCTCAGAGTCGCTTAAAACAAACCAGTATTTCAATCCGCGCCGTAAGGCGTCGCTCTATGATACATGATGACCTATCTCAGAACTTGACAAATTTAACCAACAATGCGAATATATAGCCACTGGTTTGTTTTAAGCAAGATGAATATGTCGTCAGTGGTCAAAAGATTGAAGATGCAAATCAGCCAACAATGCTCTGTTGGACAGTGGTTTGTTGGCATTCGCTTTGGTCGTCGCATTCATCCATACGACGGCGAAGAACTGGCTTTCCCAACATGCGGCTGGATTTATGCCGAAACAGATTTACCTGCGGAGGCGGTCGAGGTTGTACGCCATCTGATTTTTCAAGGTGTTGCATATCCACACGGGCCCAATGAGGCTGGAAAGATTGTTTTTGCATACTTGGTAAGAAATTGACCGCCAATAACATATCCTAAAATATGAATGCTGACTTAATCTATCTCCACGTTTGGGGCGATCTCGCCTGTTTTACCCGCCCTGAAATGAAGGTAGAGCGGGTGAGCTACTCTGTGATTACCCCGTCTGCCGCCCGCGGGTTGTTGGAGTCCATCCTCTACAAACCTCAATTC
>DAIDJC010000250.1 GCA_027451565.1 Limisphaerales bacterium
AATTGGACCATTTGGGTTCGCCCTTGGTCACCGGCCCGGAGATGTTGATGGTGGCCGTTTCCTTGAAATGAGTGTCAAAAACGCGGATTTCACCGGCGCTTGAGCCCGGACAGGCGGCCATCACGGCATAACGCTCGATGGCCATGGGAAGCACAAAGCCATCGTTGTAATCGGTATGTTCACCAATCACGTTCACGCGGCCAGGGGCGGCGGCGATCCACTGTGGCTGACGCTGGAAATGGAGTTTAAAATCCGATTCCAGTTTGGAGGCGAGTTCCTGCAATTTCATAAAACAAAGAAGGTCCGCGAGCCGGATGGGCACGGTGAGGCGTCAAAGAAAGGCATGTCAGGCGGAAGGCGGCTGTTTACCACCCAGGCTGGCGCCCAAGAGCATGGCGGCGCCAAAAACAAGCAGCACCAGGCCCCAGCATAAATCCACGTTCAAGCTGGAACCTGCCACCTGAACGGTGGCGGATGCCCCTTGAACGGCGCCATACCCCACGAGCAAAACCCCGATGAGGGTGAACATAAGTCCTATTGGCCAGCGAATATCGAGTCCCATGATAATAATCCTTTCTTTGATGCAATGGATGAAATCACCAGAAAATCCAGTTTAAAATCACGCAGCCGGCGAGCAAAGCCAAGCCCATGACCGCCGGCCTCTGCCAGACGGGTTGGTTGGGGTCCACCTCGCGCGGCGTGAGGGAGTACACCAGGCCCTTCAACTCCTCGTCCGATTTTGTGCGCTCGGTGGCCAGCGAAATGACAAGCGTGAGGGTCAGGCAAACCAGGAAAGCGAAGGTGGCCAGCCAGAAATTCTGCGCCATCTCACTGGGAAAAACCGCATGAACCCCCAGGTAGCCGCCTTTCATTTTGTTCAACGCCTCATGGTTGGGACCCAGATTATCGCGCACCGTGGTCATGGCATGAAACAGGGCCGAGGCGCCAATGCCTCCAAAAAGCCCGTAAAATGCTCCTGTGCCGGTGGTGCGACGCCAGAACATTCCCAGCAAAAAAGTGGCGAAGAGCGGCGCATTCACGAATCCAAAGACAAGTTGGATGATGTCCATGGCATTGTAGAACATGGAGGCAAAATAAGCCGCCGCAATGCTCAGCAAAATGCCCCCCACCGTGGCAATCTTGCTGACCCAGAAATAATGATGGTCCGATTTGTTTTTGGCCATGTAGGCTTGATAGAGGTCATAGGTGAAAACCGTGTTGAACGCGGTCACATTGCCAGCCATGCCGGACATGAAAGATGCCAGCAAGGCAGTCAATGCCAAACCCAGCAAACCCGGCGGACAATACTTCCGGACAAGAGACAATATGACGCTGTCATAGTCATTCACCGCAATCCCATCGTACAAACCCTTTCGGATATCATCATCCGCCAGCCTGGCCTGGGCGTTGGCTTGGATGAGAAGCCCGATGCGGGCCTGATCCACGTTCAGGCCCAAGTCCGCGCTGATGGCTTTGCAGGCATCAGGTATCTGGGCCGGATCCGCTTTCCGCACATCGGCCACGGCGGCGTCATAGCGTGCTGCGGAGACAATGGGGGGCGGGATCCGGTAATTTTTCTCGGGCATGGCCATGAGAGCGGCGGCAATCATGCCGGGGACAATCACCAGGAACGGAAACAGCATCTTGGGCAGGGCTGCCACAAGGGGGGTGTTGCGCGCAGCAGTCATGTTCTTGGCGGCCATGGCACGTTGCACCACCAGGAAATTGGTGCACCAGTAGCCAAAGCTCAACACAAACCCCAAGCCAAAGACCATCGCAAACAAATCCACACCCATGGGATTGTGCGCAGAGCCCTGAAGCAGGGGACGCCAGGCGCTGCTCCATGCGTCTGGGGAATAATGAATGCCCGGAGCCTGCAAATAATCCGAGGAAGGATTCATGGCCACGCCCTGCAGCGTCTGGTTCATGGCATGCCATCCACCCACATCCTTCATCCCCAGGTAAACCACGGGGGCGAAACCAAGCACAATCATGAAGAATTGCAGCACCTCGGTGTAGATGGCCGATGTCAGCCCGCCCTTGAGCACGTACAACAGCACCACCCCTGAACAAATCCACAGGTAACAATCGTAACTGCCCAGGTGCAGAAAACCCAGACTGAGGTTCAACTGCCAGGGCAGCAGGTTTGTGAGCAACTTGGCCAGGGCATTGATGGAGATTCCGGAGGCAAAAATAGTCATGACCGCAAACGCCAGTGAGTTCAGGGCGCGCACCCGTTCGTCAAACCTCATTTTTAAATACTCTGGAACCGACCGGGCCTTGGACCCGTAATAAAATGGCATCATGAAAACAGCCAGAAAAATCATGGCTGGTATGGCGCCCACCCAGTAAAAATGAGCGGTGGCAATTCCGTACTTGGCACCGCTGGCCGCCATGCCCACCAATTCCAAAGCGCCCAGGTTGGCAGAAATGAACGCCAAGCCGGTCACCCATGTGGGAATGGAGCGCGCCGAGGTGAGAAAGTCCGAGGAGGACTTCATGTACCGGGACAAGGCCCAACCAATTCCCAGCACAAAACCCACATAGGCAATCAATATGGTGTAGTCAATTAGATGAAGAGCTATAGGCTGCATAGTTTTCGGCGTGGATGGAGTTTGCGAAAATTGCGCGAAAAGTCAACAGCCGGAATTGCCGGAATTGCCAATCCCGGTATAAATGATGCCCGCCAATCTTTGCCGCGCCTGGTCCTTTGCCAGAATTCCAATCTTATGGGCACATTTGCTCATTCCAGCATGGCAAAGGCCGGATGCTTTCCGCCCACTCCCCCAACGCTTGATCCAGGGCAATGGGATTTGCCCCCGGCCCAGGCATCATGAAGCGTTCCGGGTTTGGAATCATCGGGATTGGATCAGCACCTGAAAAGCCCTTCCAAAATGATCCGGGTGGATCAGGGTTTGGAATTGGGCACGTTTCCGTGTGTCCCATCCCTCGGAGCCGCATCGGTCTGGCCGCCTCAACAATCCGGCTAAAAACCGGGCTTGCGAATCCAAAAAGTCGGTGCGCAACCCCTGCCCTGCCCCAGCCTCGAGAATGGAGTGAAAATGCACATGGGCGGTGAGGTCCTGTTCCCCGGGGTTTGCCAGCACATCCTCGTTGACGCCGTGATGGCGATAAGCGCGCAAGGTGCCCCTGGCACGGGAGGGATGCAGGATGCAATCTTCCACATACCCGTAATCCACAGCCATCAAGCATCCTTGGGTCAAAAACGAGGCCGCATCACGCCACCATGCCTGCGCTGCCGGGGATATTTCCAAGAGGTACCCATCTGGCAGCCAGGTTACAAGTTCCGAGCGGTGCCAAAGCGCCTGGGTTTGAGGCCAGGGGGCCAACCTGGTCCATGTCAGGTTCCCATTCGCCAGGCCCACACCCCACTCGAACCACTGGGCCGCCGCAGCATCCCATTTCAGCCTGTGGACGGGAAAGGCATCCAGCAATTCATTGCTCAACAGCACCCCGTGGAAACCGGGCTTTTTCAATGAATGAACCAACTCGCCCACGCTTCCATACCATTCCACCTGACCGGAATGCCGCTGCAAGGTTACCTGCTGCCATGCCTGGCGTCTCGGGGAGGGTTCAAGGAGGACAAACCGCACTTTTTGAGTCAAATCCGGTCTGTTATTTTTAAACCAATCGAGCATGTCCGCCATCAGACTCCCGTCGTGCGCCCCGGCCTCCGCCAGGACCGGCGATGCCTCATCTGGAAGGGCAGACAACCAGTCGGAACACTGCCGGGCCAACATCTCCCCGAAAAGATTGCCCACGGATACATTGGTGATGAAGTCGCCCTGGCGTCCAACTTTTGCCCGGTCTGTCTCATAATAGCCCGTTTCAGGACAATAAAGGGCCAATTCCATGAACCGGGCAAAGGTAATTGGCCCGGATTCAAGGATTTCTTCACATATCACCTGTTTAGGCATTTTCATTGCTTACATGAATGACAGGAAGTTAATGGAATTTGGAATGAACGGAAGAGCTTATGGCAAAAATTGATGCCTTTTTCAACCTGATGTTCGAACAGAAGGCCTCCGACCTTCACATGGCATCGGGAAACCCGCCCATGATGCGGATCAACGGGGAGTTGCAAAGGGTGGATTTTCCCCCGCTTGAGAACGATTCGCTCAAGGCCATGCTGTACGAGATTGCGCCTGATTTCAAAATCAAGGTGTTTGAGGAGACTGGCGACGTGGATTTCGGGTATGAAATCCCGAACATCTCCCGTTTTCGCGTTAATTTTTTCAATCAAAAGAACGGCGTGGCGGCGGTGTTCCGGCAGATTCCCAGCCGGGTGCTTTCGTTTGAAGATTTCGAGAAACTGGAGTCGCCACTGCCGGCGGTGTTCAAGAAATTCGCCATGCTGCACCGCGGGCTGGTGGTGGTGACCGGCCCCACAGGCTCGGGCAAATCCACCACGCTGGCGGCCATCGTGGACTACGCCAACCGCAATCGAAAAGATC
>DAIDJC010000251.1 GCA_027451565.1 Limisphaerales bacterium
CTGTGAACGCAAAGTCCAGCACAATCTGTTAACCCACACATTCTTAATCACTTGCCTCTCTGGCTGAATTTTCCGTGAGGGAACCCAAGCGCGCCTTTGGTTGGTGGGCTTCGAGCAATTGAAAAAACCGGCAAGCATCTTCTTAAAAACCAGAGGCACGAGGAACCAGATATTCATTTGAGTCTGATCGGGTCCTGTTGTGAAATGTTTTTGAGTCCATTTATGAGCGCCTGCCGGGTTTGGTAATCAAGCCAAGGCACACGGGCTGCGTATTGCCGCGCGGCAGTGGGATCGCTTGTTTGCAGGGTTCCCAGAAGGTTCAAAAAACTTTGCATGCGCAGCGTGGGATCACTGATTTGGTCCACCACGGCCATGGCTGTGGCAGGAGGATAATTCGCGCTGTCAGTTTTTCGGATGAGGTCAGCAGCCGCTGAGTCAAAAGATGATCCGGGCGCCCGGTGGGAAAGCCAGTCCATCATGGCCTCCGGATTTTGCAGTGACCATTGGTAGAAAGCTTCATGAAGGACATAATCCCTCTCGACCCCGCCGGGCATGTCCTCCCCATAATCAGCCAAGGAACCCGGATTGTTTTGACTCCACCCATCTGCCAAGGCGCGGAAAGTGCTCTCGTAGGCCGGGTTATTGGTCATTGTTGCCAATGCTTGAAGGGCCGTCTGGGGTTGTGTTTCTGCCCAATGCTTGAAGAGGTCTGCAGTCCATTCTTCACGGCAATCGGCTGGCGCTCCATTTTGCAGGAAAGCCAAGGCCGTTTGAAAAGCTCCCGCCTGGCTGAGAGCCACCATCAATGACGGAGCAGAAGCGTCGGGATCCGAAGGTTCATTTTTTAGCAGTTGCCGGACCAGGCCCAAGGCGAGCCAGGGTTGACTCACTGCACCGCGCAAAACGGACTCCATGTCGTCCTGCTGCTCGAAATCGGCTTGGTCCAAAACCCAGTCAAAAGCGGTGCAGGGATCCCTTTCACCCCACGCTCGTGTCACGGCAGAAAGAGCCCGGCGCCGCAGTATATTGTCAGCCTGGCTTCGAGCCCAGTCCACCGCCAGCAGCGGGGATTCGGTCACGGCATTCCTACCCAGTGTCAACAATTCCTCGTCTGTCATGGATTCGTTCAACTCAGGGAAGACCGGACCAACCTCGCTTTTCATGGCTGGGGTTAGCCCGGATCCACGGGACATTGTTAACGGGCTGGAAGGCTTTGGAGCATGTCCGGGCCAGCTCACGACAAACATATAAATGCAGGCGAGAACCGTGATTCCTGCCAGAATCCCCCCGATCCATTTTCCTTTGAGGATCATTTTAAGTTAGGACATTTCATTCTGGCTCGGCTTTAAATAATCCCTACTGGTCCAATTCCACACAGTCGTAGCTGAAAGATGCGCTTAACCATGGGCTGAGGTCGCTGGAGCCACTGATGGGTGTGATGGTGATTGAATTCCAACCGTTTATCAAATCCGAAGAGGGAATGGTCCAAATAAAGGTGGTGTTGTTTCCACGATAAGTTCCTGTGGTAAAACATCGGCCTTCCGGTTGAGTGGATGCCCCAGGATTACTCAGGGGATGCCCATTAATGACCACGGACGGGCGCCCTCCGTTGTAGGCGTCAGTGATGCCGATTTTGAAGACATGGGCTGCGCCAGCCTCTCCGGAGGTTAATGGAAACCAGACGGTTGTTGGACTATTGGTGCCCCGGAATTGCACAGCCGGAAAACTGGCCGTGGGAGATTGGCCAATTGTAAAACTTACAGGCCCCCATTTGCTGTTTCGAATATCAGAAGGGTGCATGCTCATGATATTGCCCCCATTCAGGAACTCAAGAGGGGTTCCATCCCAATCTCCAATGCGCCAAATGGTTGGAGTGGCGCTGGGGTCGCCAGTTAAGGCAATGGTGTGCAACGTGGTTGGTTGGCCTGCCGTCAAGGTCACGCTGCCGGTCCAAACGGAAAGTTCGTTTTTATAGATGGTCATATTGTAGGTTCCAGGCTTCATATTGTAACATTCTCCACTGCCATTGCTCCCTAGTTGCTGCCAATACTGAGCCACGGAGTTGTTAAAACCCATGGTGTAGGTGTAGTTTGGATTCATGCCAGATAAACCATTCAAAACCAATCTACCACGTCCAGAGGACCCCACGTAGCCGGTCAGGCCCAGGTTGGCTATGAAATTCATGTTGGGAACCGAGGGTGTGGATCCGGTGGTAAAACAAAAGGCATAGGGTCCGTGTAGCACGTTCACCCGAAATGCTTCCAGTTCACCTGCTATGGTAAGGTCAAGGTGATGTCCTGAGTTCATGTAATTGTAGATTTCCTGGTCGCCTCCAGAACCGTCCCCTTGGTTCTCGATATCCCTCACAAAAGGCCCCCCTGTGCTGCTCTCCCTATTTCCAAAGGCGGTAAAAACACCCACTCCGGAGCCTGTGGCGCCTTTGACTGTCAGAATGTGTGCGCGTTCATTCCCATAATACTTTGAGCTGGTTGTGCCATTGGCATGTCCGAAGACATCGGAACTTTCAATTGCACCCGTGTTGCCGTTGTTGTTTGAATCCGGGGGTCCGTTTGGTAAAAGGTTGTATTGACCCCGGAATATGTAGCGTAATTCTCCCACAGAGGGCTCCACGGTAGGGTACGTTGCCATGAAAATATCATCTACCCCATTCGTCACGATGTAGTAATGCGTGCAATTGACGAATTCCGAATCTTTGGAAATACAGGTGATCACAATCACGTTTCCTTTAACGCTGGCCTGGACGGAGGAAGCGCCAAAACCCGATGCCAGACAGGAGGCTTTCTGGGTGTCATTGAGTTCAACCCCTTTGTATTTGCAGGATGGCATGTCTCCAGCTGAATCCACTGTAAAAACCAAATTGGCCCCGTTATTGACGATGTAGCCCCCGCTGCTGGAGGTCACCCCAAATGAGGCAAACCCGGAACAGGGATGAAGCATCAGGCAAATAGATGCGATAACTGACAGAACTTTTAGCGTTTTCAGGCCGGTGCGGCCATGGTTTGATTTCATTTATTTTTTTGAATTTAATATTTAAATAAAGGCATAGACGCGGTGTCAGTGCCCTGGCTTAGTACTGGTGAGTCGTGTCAATATTAGCATGTTCAAGGTTGGGCAGAACATCGCCAATTCTGGTGATGCGGGTCCGTTCGCGGGGTAAACCTGGTAGCGGTAAGGGGGACGCGTAATCCCTGTGCAAGGTGGTCCATGCAGGAGGAATGCAGGTTGGGTCCGCCATATCAGTGTCGTAATTCAGTTCTCGATGGGGCTTGAGCGGGCTTATTTCTTTCGAATCCATGCTTTGGGTTTCTGCAAAAACAGGCTCTAGTTTTGTGTCAATTCCAGTGGGGTTGCTGTGAGATTCGAAGGCATTTCTTGTTCTGATTGGCAATCCAAGCACCGCCAATCAATGGCGGCGCCTCAATTTAAATGGAAAATGCAAAGTCAAACCGTGGACTTTTTATTGCTCAAAAATCAGGAAGTGTTCCAACTGAATTTTCAGCCCCATAATGGAGGACGGCCACGGGTTAAACTATTCCTTGAATCCGTCCCGCTTATAGCGGGGAGTTTTTGTTGTAATGAGGTTTGCAAGGATGAAATCCTCCACCAGTTTTGCCTAACAAGCATGTCCCAAGGCATTGGGATGCGGGCCATTTCCGCTCCAGCGCACCAGCGCATTGCCTGATCCGGGAATATTTGGACCTCCAGTGCCCCAAGCATTTGAAGAGGAGTAATTCGGAAAAACCACCTGCAATCCATGGGCTGCTGCTGCCAATTTTTATCTGCTGTCGGAAATGTTTAATCCATTGCATTCAAAAATCGCCCCAAGTCGCGATGACCATTTGTTTGCAGGTTTGAAGGATCGCCTTGAGCCTTCCATGGCAAATGGTGGCGACGCTATAAGGGGAGTTGGTGGTATCATTTGGGCCGTTTGTCCCAAACCTGCGCCGCTTGAGTTTTGTAAACGTCCGGAGGCCAGGCTTCGGATCTTCAGGCGTGGCCCAGGCGCCATGGCCATGCCCTTGGAGGGTTTACTGGATATGCTCCGAGTGTTCCAAAAGTTTTCGTCGAATGGTTTGAAGCCGCAGGACCAAAACTTCCGACACACGCTGCATCAGATCATGGCCCAATTCGTGGTTGGTTTCACACAGTTGACGCAGATGGGATGCGTGAAAACACAAGCCTTTGACCGGAGTGATCGCCCTTGCGTCAAACTGCCAGCAGGCCGAGTCAAAAAGCCATGAACAACCAAGCATGTCGCCCGGACCAAGGACCTGGATGGCAATGGATTCCCTGTCCATGGCGGAAGACTCCACTTGAACCCTGCCTTCCAAAATCAAATAGAAGCGATTGGCGGGGCCGCCTTCCTTGAAAATAATTTCATCTGGGCGAAATTCCGCCGGGAC
>DAIDJC010000252.1 GCA_027451565.1 Limisphaerales bacterium
AGCCATTGTCATGTTCTGTTGCGCAGAAAATTTTATTGGCAACTCAAACGACAAAAACATCTGAAACAATGAGTTTGCAACAGATTGCTACCGTTGTTGCAAAAAATTATGGCTGATTTGATTGCTCGAACCCGCCCGCTCTGTCTCCAAGCGCTCGCAGATGCGCGATTGCAAACTTCCGACCTCGACCAGGTGATCCTGGTAGGTGGACAGACACGCATGCCTCTGGTTCGACGGTTCGTGGCCGATTTGTTTCAATGCGTTGAATTCAGCGAAACCCGCGGTAATCTCCGTCTGGGCCATGATCCCCACAAGCCGGGCGGTCCGGCGCTGAATGTCTCGCAGAACCCGGATGAAGCCGTGGCGCTGGGCGCCGCCATTCAGGCGGAAATCCTAGCAGGTGGCTTGAACAACCTTCTCCTGCTCGATGTCACGCCTCTCTCGCTGGGCTTGGAAACCTTTGGCGGCCTGATGAACGTGCTGATTCCGCGCAACACCACCATCCCGGTGAAGGCGGGCGAACTCTTTACAACCGCCGTGGACCAGCAAAAGTCCATGCTGGTGCATGTGCTTCAAGGTGAGCGCGAACGCGCGCGTGATAACTGGAGCCTGGGCCGCTTCACCATCGAGTTTGCCCCCGCAGCCCGGGGTCTGGCCCGCGTGGGCGTTCAATTTGAAATTGATGCGAGCGGTATCCTTCATGTTCTGGCCCGCGACATTCAAACGGGACGCCAAACCATTGTTGATTTGCAGTCCGCAGTGGACGTGGATGATGGCGCGGTGCAGCAAATGGTGGAGGAATCCGTGGAGAATGCCTTTACCGACCTCGCCATTCGTCGCTGGGTCGAGTCTCGGCTCAAGGCGGAAGCAACTCTGACTGCCACCCGCGAAGGTCTCGCAGCCTGTACAGACTTGGACGGGGAATATAGGCGTCAGGTCCAGGCTGCGGCAAAGGAGGTGGAGGAGGCCTTGGCCACGGAAACCGAAGACCGGGGAAATGGGGACCTGCCGCGACTCAAGGCCAGTATTTCAAGCTTGGACGAGATCACCCGTCCGTTGGCTGACCGCTTGATGGATCAGGCCATGGAAGCCATGCTCAAACAGCGCGGGATTATTTGAATCCGAAAAGCGAAACGGAAAGGGTCAGGATGCGGCAAAATGCTGGAGCGGAAGCATTTTGGAAAAATCGAAACCATACCCGAAGCGGTCTGGTGAGATTTTTCCAGAGAGTTTGCGCCCAGTAGACTGGGGCAGATTGGCCTTTTGCCTTTCGTTTTTCGGGTTGAAAGGCCCGGCATGAAAGGCGGTGGCTGGCGCCGGGTGCGGTCAAAAATTGTGCTGTTCAAAACCGCTTTTCACTGTCCCCATCAGACCCTCAGGCAGACAAGGCGTGGCAGGTGTTGGACAGGCTTGGCAGATCAGACACATTGAAAATCATGGCGGTTTTATCTATCCGCTTCATGAAGCTGCTTAAGGCGGTGCCGGGTCCCAATTCGATAAACCGAGTGAATCCCTGGTCCAGCAGATGGCGCATGGATTTTTCCCACAACACTGGGGCGCAAATTTGTTGAACCAGATTTTCCGAAATTCCGGAGTCAACAGGCTGTGCAGTAACATTTGAAATCACCGGCACGACGGGTTTTGCCAGGGAGATGTGCGTCAATTCCAAGGCCAGCTTGGGCTGGGCGCTGGCCATCAGGGGCGAATGATAGGCGCCTGCCACGGTCAGGGGAATCGCGCGTTTGGCGCCTCTGGCGCGCGCCGCCTCACAAGCGGCTTGCACCCGCCCCGCTTCGCCTGAAATGACCAGTTGCCCGGGACAGTTCAGGTTTGCCAGCACAACCCCTGCCTGGTCGCAAACCTCCCTCGTGACCGCTTCATCCAATCCAATGATCGCGGCCATGCTGCCTTGTGTGGATTCGCATGCCTCCTGCATGAACCGGCCACGTTGCCGGACCAGCCGAAGCCCTTCTTCAAATCCCATCGCGCCAGCGGCGGCCAGCGCCGTAAATTCACCCAGCGACAAACCCGCCACCGCAGAATAGGAAAGCGATGGCACCCGCTCCTTAAGAAGTTGAAAAGCCACCCAGCCAACCAGATAAATGGCCGGTTGTGCATTTTCAGTGCGGGTTAATTCCGCCTCAGGTCCCGAAAAACATACGCCGGCCAGATCATACCCCAATGCCGCGTTCGCCCGATCAAACCATTCGCGAGCGGATGGATGGTTTTCCGCAAAATCCCGACCCATGCCCACCACCTGAGCCCCTTGCCCGGCAAATAAAAGCGCTGTTTTACTCATTGTTCAGGCTTAATTTATATGGAAATCCACGTGAAGTGAAAGGATGAATTGTGGTTGATGCGCGGAAACGACGTGCCAGATGGTCATCCGCCGAAAAGGTGGGCCATTGATCGCCGGATCTGCAACCTGGACCCTTTATGGTCAACAAACACCTATGGTTGCCTCACAACCATTGGTCAATACACGTATTGAAATGCGCCGGAAAAGGACCCAACCAGGCGTATAGCCATGGATGCGCAATCCTGTGCCGGGGTGCCCCCACCCGGCGTTCGTCAACCCCTCCATTACAGTCTTAACCCATTTGACCCGCTATGCCAGCCGCCAATTCCAAACCCATGAACCAATCCAGCGCCTTTTGTCAGTCCTTGATCCTCCATTTTGGCATCCTGTCCATCCTGTTCATCCTGTCTCCATTTCCTGCCGGGATCGCCATTGAGGTATTGGACATGATAAACAGGATTTACAGGATAAAATCCTTTGGCAACGGCCTGGGGCGAAACAGCATTGAAAGTCAGGCCTTACTTACCAATTGCCTGGGCCTGCCCCATCCACGGACTAGAGGACCTTCGCCTGACTTCCCTGGCGTCGCTTCCGGGCCCAGCCGGCCAGGGTTTGGTATTTAACTCCCACCACGGCGGCAAATGGCGGCCCACTGATCCCGCTGCGCTCAAACTCCTCCAGCAACTTCTCCCGTTGATCCGCAGGCATCCGAACCCGCCCCTTGCCATCCGTTTTGATTACATTGCCGTCGGCTTCGATCACATCTGTCATAGCGATATGCTATGACAAATATGCTCCTTGAATACGGGTCGTTCCCCGGACGCTTACGGCGAAGCGCAGATTCAGTGTCCACACACGGGGTAAGGCTTGTTTTGCCAAATCGCCGGTTCTCCGGCTCGCATCATAGCCGTCATAGGCAATCTGACTACGACGTTTATGACCCGCTGCAAGTGATGGTGATGACATAGCGTTGACTGCTTTGTGGCGTGATTGTGTACGTCATCCCCCTTGTTTCACAAGGAGACAAGCGTCCGTCGTCTAAAAGCCGGGGCAACAACTCTGTGCCACTATGTTGAGATGAGCGTTGCAGCCCCATTGCGGTTTGCTGTGGTCGCTTCTGCGGGATGCCGATGGAACTCAATCAGCCCTCTTGCGCAAAAGAAGGAGAGTCAACAGCCCTAAAATCCCGACAACTTCTGTGGCTATCAAATACCAAAATTGGAATCCTTGCATCTTTGAAATTTCTGGCCACAAGACAACTGGAGAAAGCATGAAACACACACAAACTAGAGTACACACAATAAAAAGTGACCTTTGACGCTTCTGCCTTTGAGAAGTGTCAATTGGAGACCGTGGATCGTTGATGGTCCTTACCCTCCTATAAGCCAAAAAGCACACGATGATGCCGCCTTGAGCTAGGCACGCCCCGAGCAGTCCGGCATTTTCAGAAACAGAGACTATCCCTATACCAACAACGAGCAATAAAACTCCAAAATAAAACAACCAGCTTTTCAGAAGTAGTTTTGAATGCATCGCGATGTTTAAGACTTTGTCCATTCGTTTAATTACAGCCGCAATTGTTCTGTGTCCTATTCACGCAATTATTGTAGGCGTCACCTATCTTGGCAAGTTTCCTTTAATAAGAAATGGAATCCCAAGCGGCTGTTGCAATAGCAATCGGCGGCACTTCTGATTTGGCACCGGCTTGAGCAGCAGAGTAAGCGTTAAGCGAGCTACGAGGTAGCTGGGGAAGCGGCGAGGGAGCGCCTGCCCCTTACGGATAAAGCAGCTTTGCAAATCCGGTAAAGCGGGCAGTGTGAGACAAGTCTCTTTGCCAGCACACAAACACCCGTTCCGTCAAAATACAGAATCTTGATCCGGTTGTGTCGGCGGTTCCCAAAGACAAAGAGCGCGCCGCTCTTGGGGTCTTCCCCCAAGTGTTGTTGGGCGGCAGTCCACAGGCCGTTGAAGTTCATCCGCAGATCGCACGGGACAGTCGCGACGAACACTTTGAGGTGGGCATGAAAACTTAACATGATCCGACTCCGTTGAGGTGGTGAATCAGGTGGGTGGCCAGAACAAGTTGGCTTTCGGAGT
>DAIDJC010000253.1 GCA_027451565.1 Limisphaerales bacterium
CTGAACTGGTGCCAAAGTGTTGATCTGCGTTTTTAGGATGGCGTAGCGGTTGGTCAAAACACCTGATGCGTAATCGTTTAACTTCAAAACCAATGTGGCTGTACCGCTGGAAGGAATGTTGGTGTAAACAAACCTGAACTCCTGCAAATCGTTTGGATACTGTAAATCCAATGTCTGATCCGGGGTTACCTTTGTAGCGTAGGCAAAGGAAGGTTGCCCGTTGGTTCCCAAACCATTTCCATTCAATTGACCAGTAACGCCATCATCATTACCAGGATTGGAATCCTCTATGTTGAACTGGACATTGGCCACAGAGTCATCCACTCGAACCACAACCGTATATCCACTGGTCGTTAAATCGCTTCCAGCCTGGGGATAAACCACCACCCCATTCGGCAGAGGCCCAGCATAATAAAAAGTTTGCAGAAAGGTATTGTAAACGCTGGATTCCCCCGGCCGTGGCAGAAAAACCCTCGACCTCAAAATATGAAAACCAGAGGTTAGACCAATCCGCATATTGTTGGTGTTGAGATCATTATGCAACCACACCACGGCATTGGAAGGGTTGAAATTGGTGATGGCAAACTGGGTAAGGCCGAAAAGTTTGGATCCCGAAACCTCAGCATCTGAAATGGGGGCAATGTCCCTTCCTGGGTTGGCGCTTCCTCCCACAAAAGCACCGATTTTGTAGCGAACTGTGATGCCTGCCGCCTGGCTTGGAATAACAGCCCGCCACCAGCCCAATCCTACCGAGTTCACATCATTGGTGACGTACGCCGCTTGCGTGACCAGCGTGCTGGATTTGCCCACCCCAAACCCTCCATCCGGGTTGCTTCCATCCGTGGTATAATAAACAAAGCAACTATTGATGGGCGCACTGTCTGCCATCTCAAGCCATATTTCCTCAGGCTGGCCCGAAATGGGCGACAAGGGATTCATTTGATAAGGTGGATTGGCAATCGAAGCTGTGACCAAGTTGGTGGGATTGTGCAATACCCACAAGGCGGTTTCATTGGTGATGCTTTGTCCATACCCGGTGCCGGGAGTAAAATTCAATCCTCCGCCAACAGTATAAACATACGTTTCAGAGGCAACTGCCACAACGCTGTTGCTCAAAATATTTCGCGAAGCAAATTTCTCCGGGCCATTTCGGAATTGAAATGCCGTGTTTTCATAACCTAAATAAACATCATCCGCATAGCCGGGCGGATTATCCCTCAAATCCACGAAATTGGTGATTAAACTCTGCGTGGCACCCAGTCCCATTTGACTGTTAAGGTCTATTCCGCCATCCAGTTTTATCATCGCATTCCCCGCCGAGGCATCACTGTTGGCAAGGATGTCAAGAGGGCCATTGGTGACGATGGGAATGTCTATGGCATAGGTGAGGTTGGAAACATTGGCGCCAGTGATGACGTTGCCGTAAGCATCCACACTTCCCCGCATTTGAAACGGAAACAAGGGGGAATATTTGGGGTCGCCGTTGGTTCCATCCGTGCGATAAACCAGCATTTTTGGAACTTCCTGGCCGTTTTGCCGTAAAATAATGGCGTTGGTGGCCGGATTGGCCTGGCTTGCCTGGGGCCATTGATATCCATAAATCACCCATGCGTCACTGGGCAAATTCAACTCGATGGCCCCGCCCCCCGAAGGTATGGTCTGCCCACCCACGTAGATCAACCTTTGGGTTGGATTCACGGCATTGGCCGTGCTTTGGGCCGTGGCCAAGCTGCTTGTGGCCCCGTGCACCAGCAATTTTCTGTACGCCCGCCCTCCTGTGGGGGAGGCATCGGCCAGTTGCACCAGCACGGAACCAGGCGCGAATCCCACCACGATTCCCTGGCCACGGGAATTGGAAACTGCCGTGGATGTGGTGTTGGATGGGTTGAGATAATAGCCATCACTCGTGCGGGTGACTCCATCATCAAAAGTAATATCCCCGGGGTATCCAGTGTCATCATTCAACCCCACCAGCGCCAGGTCCTGGGTTTGTGGCTGGGATGAGTTTCCCTCGCGGTAATCATATCGCTCAAACAAAACCACGTTTTGATCACTCCACCTGGACCATGTCCCGCCCCTCGATAATTGATTGTGCAGGTGCATGATCTCCGGCATCGAATTGTCCCCAAATTCACCCAGATAGTTTGCATAGGAGGCGATGGGCGTGTTCCCGCTTGTGTTATGGTCAAATCCGTCGCTGTAAACCATGGGCAAACCCTCGTGCATGAAAAAATAGGTGTTTTCGAAACCTTCATTGGCAGGGCAACAACTGCCAGGGTCCTGGGTTTGCGGCATATTGACGGCCTGCTTGGCGCTGAAATTTCCATTGGAATCACAATTTCCTCCAGGCGGCAGATAATCCCGGCCATCCATTCCAGCCATGGATCCGCCGTTGAAAATGTTGTTCATTTGGGTGAACAAGGGGAAATTGAGCAGGCGCATCCCAGAATTGAGATAATCCGCGAAATCATTCCCCGCCGCCAGGGCGCCCGGTTCATACTCTCCGAAAAGCATGGCATCATTGCGGGGCGCCTCGGTGTCGAACAAACTGTTTCGGTTTCCATCCGTTTCCACATATCCATTTTCAGTCACATTGCTCCCGTACCCATGCACATAATCAAACATGGCCTGAATGGCGCCGGTGTAACCGGCAAAGGAAGGATCATTCACCTGGCCGGTTTCATTTCCAAAAAACCCGACCGGAACATGCTTCACCGCATCCAAACGAAATCCATCGCATTTGGTCATGTAAAGTGTCCAAGCCACAGCCCGGCATTCATAGGTTGAGACATCCTCTGGCACAGGCTGGCCATTTCCATCAAACGGCCTCCACCCCGCTCCACCCCACCCCGCCCCAAGAAAAACCCCATTCGTATCCATGTAAAGGTCCGGCCGGTTCGGGAAACGCACAAAAACAGGCTTATTCGTGGTGTCACCCAGCGAGGGTCCAAAATTCCAGTTTAAAGTGCCCGGTTCATTCGCCAGGTCCGCCAACCCTTCCAATGGTTGGTTTTCCACATTTTGAACGCTGCACCAGTCACTTACATTGGGCCAGTTCTGATAGCCCCCGGAAATGGTTTGCAGGTGAAAATCCTGCGGTATCAGCCCCGGATAAAAGTTGGCGGGGGCGCCTCCAGGGTACCCCGGCACTGTCGAACTCCGGTGGTTCATCACATTGTCAAAATAGACACGCAGGCCAAACCGATGGGCTGTTTGCACCATCTCAATGAGCTGCGATTGCGTGCCGTAGGCCGTGGCAATGGTCCCTTGCTGGTTCGTGCTGCCCAAATCGAATGGATCAAACGGGTCATATCCGGTTGAGTAAGTGCCGCTAGTGCCCTTGGCCGGGTTCGGCAGCCAAAGGCTGTCGTAGCCTGCTTCGGCAATTTCAGGCATTTTCTGCGTGATTTCAGGCCACGTTTGCTGGAACAACTCCAGCATGGCCTCACCACGCACCCGCATTCCGGCAACTGCCAAAATCAACATTAGAATCAAACATCGGGAGTCTGGTCCTTGGCCGGTCGAATACTGCACACGAAAGAATGGTTTCACAAATTTTTACGGCTTAAGCTTGCACAGCCCCCGGCTTTTGCATGAAGGGATCGGGAACCTGCACGTTCCGCCACAACTGAAGAGTCCTCAACATGATCCTAAATGATCTCCACAACAGCCTCGCACCATGCTTTTTTCAGTCCAATCGCCGAAATACAAACCAAACCACCATGGCTTGGAGAGATCTTTGCAGGGTGAAAGGTGACTGGCAGCCTGCTTATGTCGAAGCTGGATTCACCGCATGCGTTCTGGATCATTGAATCAATATGAACCATAATGGGCATAATTCCACCGCATTTTTGTGCGGTTCAACCACGATTGCCCGCTCCTTCGCCAATTAAATCCAAGGAGGTCAAGGCTCAGGATAAGAAAGAGGAGCTATCTTTGTGATGGTTTTAACAACATTTTCCGCTTCAAAAACCCCTCTTCATTTCCAGGCGCCTGAAACAAGTAAATGCCTCTGGTTTTCCCGCACCGCCGACGAACCGGGGGGGGAGGATTATGGGAAAAACGCAAACACCCAACGCAAACATCAAACAAACTCTCATTCCGAAAGCTCACTCCACCCCCCCCCTTCGTCCCACCAATAAAAATTTTGAAGGGTTTCTTAAATTGCAGATTCACCCGGAGAGCAATTTCAGCAGTTCCTGGGCTGCCCGGTTGGGGGGACGCTGTTTCTGCCAAACCGCAATAATCCGGCGCAGGGGTTTTGGCGCTTTCATGGCACGATACAGGGGTTGGTCATTGCGGTTCCATCGGGTGGCCATGGCCGGAATCAGGGAAATTCCGACGCCGGCACGCACAAGCGCCTGAACGGTTTCCAATTGAGCGCTGCGAAA
>DAIDJC010000254.1 GCA_027451565.1 Limisphaerales bacterium
CTCCTCTCGTGTGTAGCGCCGATGAGCGGGCGAATCGTTCTTCATTCCGCCACTTTAGCCGAACCCCAGCCCCCCTGCATATAAGGCAGCCCCTTTACCGCTTACCTGCAAAGAGCGACAAATTCCTGCACCATCAACGGCCTGTCACCTCCATAAACCCGGCTCGACTCATGATAATCGAGAGAGGCCCAATCAAAAAATCAAGGCTTCAGGCCCGGATGCATTACGCAGTCCGCCGCGTGGCAATGGAGCTTCTTAGAGGCTGGCCATATCAATCACAAAGCGGTATTTGACGTCGTTTTTCAGGAGCCGATCATAAGCTTCATTTATTTTTTGAATGGGGATGAGCTCGATATCGGAGACAATCTTGTGTTGGCCGCAGAAATCCAACATTTCCTGGGTTTCTCTAATTCCTCCAATCAGTGAACCGGAAAAACTGCGGCGATTATGGACCAAATTAAAGACGTGAACACTCAGGGGATCAGGCGGGACGCCAACCTGGGTGAGGTTGCCGTTTCGACGCAAACATTGAAGATAGGGATTGATGTCATGCTTGGCGGATACGGTATCCAGAATGAAATGGAAGCTGTTGGCCCGGGCTTTCATTTCGTTTTCATCACGCGAAAATATGACCTCATTGGCTCCCAAGCGAAGGGCATCTTGAACCTTGCCTGATGAAGTCGTGAACACAGCCACATGGGCGCCCATGGCTTTGGCGAGTTTGACCGCCATATGACCCAAACCTCCCAATCCCACGACCCCAACCCGCATGCCTGGCTTGACATCATGCCGCCGAAGCGGTGAGTAGGTAGTGATGCCGGCGCAGAGCAGGGGAGCGGCGGCTGCCAAGTCCAGATTTGAGGGTATATTCAGCACAAAAGACTGATCCACGACCACGGATTTGGAATAGCCACCAAAAGTCATTCCCCCAAGATTTTTATCGGGAGCATTGTAGGTGAAAATGGTTCCAGCCTCGCAAAACTGTTCTTCCCCATCCCGGCAACTTGGGCAGGTGCGGCAAGAATCCACCATGCAACCCACACCGACAGAATCACCTTTCTTAAAACGGGAAACACCGGTCCCAACCTGGGTTACCCTACCAATGATTTCATGGCCTGGGACACAGGGATACGTGGTTCCGCCCCACTCGTTTCGCGCAATATGAAGGTCCGTATGGCAAACTCCACAGTAGAGGATATCCATTTGGACATCCAATGGACCGAGGGAACGCCGATGAATGAGAAAAGGAGCCAGCGGACTGGAGGAGTTGTGTGCAGCGAAAGCTTTTGTATTCATGTGACCACACTTTAACACAGGCTTTCAAAAAGGCAAAAGCAGCATGAAAGGGAATCGCCATAAGAATTTTGAGATGCCTCATTGAGCGAAATTTGAGGTGATTGTGTTGGCGAGGCGACGAAAAATCTGAGGTGCAACTGAAAGAATTGCGGAAAGAGGGCAGCAGTTTTTTTTGCGCTTTGTTTAAAAAAAGCCAGCACTTTTTCCTGCAATGCCTTTGCGGAAGCCATATTTTGAGTGAAAACAGGGGTTTTCATGCTTGGCATTGTCTGTGCTATGGTGCCAGTTGTTGCGTTGGTTTGCGTGTGTTATGTGGTTGAGGTGAGGGGGGTGGGGGACGGGAAAACGGGGCGTCAGTGGGGACGCCCCAGAAAATTCCCGGGCTTGAGCGAAAACGAGCACGCGCGCCCGTTAGATTTGCCTGCAATTCGTGCCGAGCATGAACCCGAAGGAGGGGTGGCCGAATGTGGCTGGGTTGAGTACGGGCGTGCGTGCCGTTTGATTTTTGTGCGGGTGTTCGGCACCGGCAATTGGAGTGTATTAGGGTGAGTATCTCGTCGTGACACTCCGGCCATTTCTGGTATGCTTTCGTGAATGGAAACGACAACACTCACTTTGGGTCATTCTCCCGACCCGGATGATGCCTTTATGTTTTATGGTTTGGCCAAGGATTTGATTCCGGCCAAGGGCTTTCAATTTCGGCATATCCTGCAGGATATTCAAACCCTCAATGAACGCGCCACACGGGGCGAGCTGGATATCAGCGCTGTGAGCATACACGCATACGCCTCCATTTCAGATCAATATGCACTGCTACCCAGTGGCGCCAGCATGGGTGATGGGTACGGTCCAATGCTTGTGGCACGGCAGAAAATGGATCGCGAAACCATAGCCCGCAAGCGAATTGCTGTGCCGGGCACCATGACCAGCGCATTTCTGGCCCTCCAACTTTGGCTGGACAAACCGGCGCGGGACCTGAACTTTGTGGTGGTCCCCTTTGACAAGATTTTTGAAGCGGTGCGAAATGGATCGGCAGAAGTAGGGTTGATCATTCATGAGGGACAGTTGACCTATCAAAATGAGGGCTTAAAGGTTTGCCAGGACCTGGGTATCTGGTGGGGTGAGGAGAATAACGGGTTGCCCCTTCCACTGGGTGGCAATGTCATTCACAAAAGATTCAGCCAGGATGTCCGGCGGGAAATATCCCGGATACTGACGGCGAGCATTCAATACGGCCTGGATCATCGCGCAGAGGCAGTGCAGCATGCCCTACAGTATGCACGTGACATGGGGCGCGACCTTGCAGACCGTTTTGTGGGGATGTATGTCAACCACTGGACCCTGGATTATGGTGAGCGGGGAAGGCAATCCATCCGCCTGTTTTTAGGAAAGGCTTTTGAAAAAGGACTGCTTCCTCACCGCCAGGAATTGGAATTTGTGGTTTGAGCGCTGTGTGATCATGTTTCGTTACAAACAACTGGCCGTTGTGCTGGTATCAGGCCTGCTAGGAATGGTCCCGGCTGGTTTTGGCAATTCCTGCCGGGTTTACATCGGCACATTTACCGGTGTCCAAAGCCATGGTATTTACACTTCACTCCTGGACATCAAAACAGGCAAGTTGACTCAGCCTGTCTTGGCAGCGGCCACTCCAGACCCGTCCTTTCTGGCCGTTTCACCGGATGCCAGGCACCTTTATTCAGTGAACGAACTGCCTGATGGTAATCAGGGCTCGGTTTCCACTTTTGCCATCAACCCCGAAAATGGGTTGTTGTCCCTATTGGACAGGAAAACATCGGGAGGCGTGGGGCCATGCCATTTGTCAGTGACCCATAATGGCAAAAGCATCCTGGTGGCCAATTATGCCAGCGGAACCATTGAAATACTTCCACTGCAAACCAATGGCATTCCAGAAAATCCCTCCGCGCGGTATGTGTACCAAGGGCACGGCCCCAATTTGCAGCGACAGCAAGCACCCCACGCTCACTTTTTGGCTGCGGACCCAAGCGATACTTTTGCCCTGGGTTGCGACTTGGGAACAGACCAGGTGCGAGTATTTCGGCTCGGGCCGGATGATTTGAACCTGGATCCCGACCAACCCTCCCATGGGAACACTCCGCCTGGATCCGGCCCGAGGCATTTGGTTTTCAGCCGGGATCAACAACGCGTTTATGTCATCAATGAGATGGGTTGTTCTGTTACCCGGTTTGCATGGAATTCCAGGTTGGGATCCCTGTCTCCATTCGGAACCCTGAGTCTGCTTCCAACTTCATCCATGGCGAATTCGGCGTCCACGGCTGCTGAAATTTTATTGGATGAAAGCGGGCGTCATCTCTATACCAGCGTGCGCGGGGCAAACAGGATTGAGGTCATCAACCTCGGATCGACCGTTGGAAATCAATGGGACCTTGCACAGGATATTAATAGCGGAGGACTCACGCCCAGGGGATTGGGATTGGATCCTTCTGGACATTGGATATTGGCAGCCAACCAAGGGTCTGGAAACGTGGCGGAGTTTGCCGTGGATCCGGTCCATGGCACGTTATCGCCCACCGGCGTTTCCATTCTTGTAGGTTCCCCGGTGGACGTTTTGTTTGTGCCTTTGCAGTGACTGAAACCTTCAGGTTTTCGGGTGATCGCGCCTTTTTTGTGGTCAATTTCGGAGGCTTATACTGACACACCCCAACAATTTTTGCTCTTTTCAAAAACCCTCGTGAGGTTTTTCTGTTGAAGATTTGAAGCGTTCCAAGAGGACCGCAGAGCGATAGGCAAATATTCGCTCAAGGTCCGGTCGAACCAGCAAGGGATGTATTATCAAGTCAAAAGGCACTGAATATTGCACGCTGTCTCGCACCCGGGTCCCTCCCATTTCCGGGATAAAATGGTGTTCATGAACCCATAGCCTGTATGGGCCACGCAACTGTTCATCCACGAAATGATGGGGAGGGTTCCATTTGGAAATGCGCGTACGCCAATAAACGGGCCAGCCATGAATCCTTAGGCGATAATCAATCAGGGATCCAACCTGCATGGTTATGGGCATGGGGGTGATGATCTTGAAATGGAGCCAGGAGGGAGTGAGTAAATCCAGGTTGCC
>DAIDJC010000255.1:0-1724 GCA_027451565.1 Limisphaerales bacterium
GAAGCCTCGCGCCAGTTGTCCGGTTGGTCTGCCGCCAGAAAGAATGCCTGTCTGCTGGCCATGGCTGATGCCCTGGAAGAAAATGCCGCCGGCTTGAAGGAGGCCAACAGCTTGGACATGGATTATGCCACCCGGAACGGTCTGTCCAGCGCCATGCTGGATCGTTTGCGCCTGGATGACAAACGCATCTCCGCCATGGCAACTGGTTTGCGCGAGGTGGCAGGGCTGCCGGACCCTGTCGGGAAAATATTGGATGAGCGGGTGCGCCCCAATGGCCTGCGCCTGCAAAAAATCACCACCCCCATAGGCGTGGTGGTGTTCATTTACGAATCCCGGCCCAATGTCACCGCAGATGCCGCCGGACTTTGTTTTAAATCTGGAAACGCCACCATCATGCGGGGAGGCAAGGAAGCCCTGCATTCCAACCAATGGATTGCCCAGACCATGATCGCGGCAGCCAGTAAACTGGACAGCGCTTTTCCTGTCCATGCGATTCAGGTCGTCCCCGTTCCCGATCGTGAGGCCATTCCCATTCTGCTTTCTCTCACCCAGTATGTGGATCTTTGCATGCCGCGCGGTGGCGAAAGCCTGATACGCGCCGTGGCTGATTGTAGCAAGGTGCCCGTCATCAAGCATTACAAGGGCGTTTGTCATGTCTTTGTGGATGCCCAGGCAGACCTTGTCATGGCCAGGAATATTGTTTTGAACGCCAAAACGCAGCGTCCTGCCGTGTGCAATGCCATGGAAACCCTGCTGGTGGATCAATCCATTGCCGCACAGTTTCTTCCCGCCGTGGCAGGTGACCTTTTTTCCAGGCAGGTCGAGTTGCGAGGGGATGCCGCTTCCATCCAACTGCTTCAACCCCTGCTTCAAAAATTCCCCTCGGCCAAGCTCCGGCCTGTGGCTGAGCAGGATTATTACACTGAATACGGCGATTTCATCCTGAACCTCCGCGTTGTATCCGGTGTGGAGGCTGCGGTGGAGCATGTGAACCACTATGGCTCCGCGCATTCAGATTCCATCGTAACCAGCGATGAGTCCCATGCCCGCCGGTTTCTGCAGGAAGTGGATTCCGCTGCGGTTTATTGGAATGCCAGCACCCGGTTCACGGACGGCGGCGAGTTTGGGATGGGCGCGGAGATTGGAATCAGCACAGACAAAATAGGTGCCCGTGGCCCAATGGGTTTGGATGAACTGACCACTTATAAATGGCTGGGCTTTGGCAATGGCCAGGTCCGGGCTTGAATTTTTTTCGCTCCACCCCTCATTATTCATGCCAGACCAAAACAGATTGCCCGGGATGACCGGCGCTGACCGTGCCCGGTTTGTCCGGGAATCCATGCCTTCGGCGGGACTCTTTGGCGGCGTGAATTGGCGGGTTTCCCCGGATCCATTTGCCCTGGATGATTCCATTGCTGATGAGATTGAGTCCATGGGGCGGATCCTTTTGCAATTCTACCGCGCTGTAAACCTGTTGTACCGGCGCTCTGTGGATGGTCGGTCCCCGGGGTGGGTCGCCCGCTGGCTGGACATGGGCAAACCTCAGTCTTTGGTTGAATTGCAGCGTTCCCATTCTTTTAAAAACGAAGTGCCGCGTGTCATCCGCCCGGATATTCTTTTAACCTCAAAAGGAATATGCATCACGGAACTCGATTCTGTTCCCGGCGGCATTGGCCTGACAGCCTGGCTCAACCAGACTTATTCCCAACTTTCTCCTGATTCCA
>DAIDJC010000255.1:1734-4369 GCA_027451565.1 Limisphaerales bacterium
CCAATCTCGCAATCCTGGGCGGTCAGGATGGCATGGTGCGCGGGTTCGATTCCATTTTCGGGGATGCCCCCGCCGTCCACGTCGTTGTGTCCAGGGAGTCCACAATGTACCGTCCGGAAATGGAATGGCTTTGCCAGCAACTGGGTTCGCGTTTCACCGTGCGCGACACCCGGTTTTTGGATTTTCAAAATGGAGATTCAGTGTACCGGTTTTTTGAGCTGTTTGACTTGTCGCAGGTGGAATCCGCCGAAAAAATCCTCTCCGGCGCATCAAATGGCGAGGTGTTCCTGACGCCTCCACCCAAACCCATTTTCGAGGAAAAAATGTTGTTCGCCCTGTTCTGGAACCGAAATCTCCGATCCTTCTGGCGGCAGGAGCTGGGCGAGGGTTTCATGTCCCGGCTTGAAAAATGGATTCCTTACACATGGCTGATGGATCCTGCGCCCATGCCGCCGCAAGCCGCCATCCCGGGGGGGTTGGATTTGACCGATTGGAACCAACTCAAGGCGTTGTCCCAAAAAGAACGCGATCTGATCCTCAAAATATCCGGCTTTTCCGAGAAAGCCTGGGGCGCCCGCGGCGTTTATCTGGGCAGTGACCTATCCACTCCCGAATGGTCTGCCGCTGTGGATGGGGCACTGAAAGATTTTGAAACTTCACCTCATGTGCTGCAGCGTTTTCTCAAGCCGGCTCAAGTCGCCTCCCGCTGGTATGATTTCAGCCGGCAGGAAATGGTGGACATGCCCGGACGCGCCCGGCTTTGTCCCTACTACTTCGTGAGTGGCCAGGGCGACCGCGCCCGACCCGCACTGGGCGGTGTGCTGGCCACGGTCGTGCCTGCAGACAAAAAAATCGTGCACGGCATGTCCGAAGCCATTCTGGCTCCCTGTGCCCGCAGTGTGCCAACCCCAACCAAGTCCGCCTGACACTTGCCAAGGCGTGGAGACCGTTTCGAAACTCTCCCCTTGTTTTGCCGATGCAGCAAGGAGACCAGAGGCGCCGGGTTGTTTCTGGATACAAAGCCCCGTTGTGCTGTGCGCCGTGGTGAAGATTTTGAGCCAGCCCTGTTTTCCTGCAATGCATTCAGTTCCCCGGAGGGGATTGGTCCCCAAGCTGCTGGCCGGCCCCACACTGCAACTGGCAAAAAGCCTTCTCCACCGCCAGCAAATTCTTTTAATTCCCAATCACTTGCCGGGGTGTTTTGCTGGTAATGAGAATCAACCCGCCAAACGCCACGGGAGATTCATGAAAGCATGCAACGAATTATCATTGAATCAATTGCCATGGAAAGGCCGTCCCAAGCCCATCGTTTATGAGCCAGCCGCGGCCAAACGCCCTGGAGGTAAAGGCGGGCTTGATTGATCTTGCTGCCATGGCATACTCTACAAGTACGATGATAGGTAACAAATCCTCGCAAAATCATGAGATTGCGCTAGACCGCCTGAAGTTGGGGCAGTGTGCTGTGGTGCGCCGGGTGGATAGTGACGGCGAGGAGGTGCAACGCCTGAAAATGCTGGGGCTATGTGTAGGCCGCCGGGTGGAATTGATCCGTGTCGGCGATCCCCTGATCATTCGTATTTTCAGTTCCAAGATAGGGATTTCAGCCTCATTGGCTTCACAGGTCTGGTTGGAATTATGCCTTCCGGGCCACTGCGCGCTGCATCCGGCTGCTGAACCATGAAAAAGCCTGAAAATGGCGGTCGAGCAGTGGGATTTTTGCAGTTGAACCGCAGGGATAATCGCAACAGCTTCAATTCCAAGGACTCCAGCGACTTGGTCTCATTCAAACCCGGTCAAGTCTGGACCTTGGCCTTGGTTGGAAATCCCAATGCAGGTAAAACGACTTTATTCAATGCATTGACTGGATTGCGTGCCAAAACAGCTAATTATCCCGGAACCACTTACGAACAAAAAACGGGTCGGGCCACGATGGGAGGGCGCGATGTGTTGGTGGTGGATTTGCCTGGTCTTTATGGTCTGGAAAGCGCGGCGCCAGAGGAAAAACTCGCCAGCGATGTGTTGCATGGACGTTTGGATGGGAGACCACGGCCCGATGCGGCGCTGGTGATCGTGGATGCCACGAATCTTGAACGCAATTTATACCTGGCCAGCCAGGTGCTTGAGTTGCAAATGCCTGTCATAGTGGCTTTAAACATGATGGACATGGCCCTGAATGACGGAATCCATATTGACGTGGCACGTTTACGGCAGGAACTGGGTTGCCCAGTGGTTCCCATTTCAGCGCGGACGGGCAGGGGATTGGATGAGTTGCGCGGAGAAATTGCCAGACTGGCAGCTCTGGATGAACCTTTGTCCGCGGTCAGGCCTGATAAAAAGGATTGTACGCATGGCTGTGGCGGGTGCCCATTTCAGGCACGTTATGATTGGACGGAGGCTGTCTCCGGGAAGGTCAGCAACGTGGCCATGGCGAGAAAGACCCGAAGAACCGAGCTTTTGGATGATGTCCTGACTCATCCAACGTTGGGCCTGGCGTTTTTTGCCGGGGTGATGCTTTGCCTTTTCACGCTCATTTTTTGGGTGGCAAAAATCCCCATGGATTTGATCAACACACTTTTTGCGGTGATGGGCGGATGGGTCAGCCGGGTTTTGCCGGCAGGGGATTTGCAAAGTCTTC
>DAIDJC010000256.1 GCA_027451565.1 Limisphaerales bacterium
CAACCTGCGCAAGGCTCTTTCCATGGCCGAGGCCATGGCCCCGTGTGTGCTTTGGCTGGACGAGATTGAAAAAGGCCTTGGCGCGCAAAACGATGATGATGGTTTGTCCCGCCGCATCCTGGGAACTTTTTTGACATGGCTGGCCGAGCGCAAGCGAGCCGTTTTCACTGTGGCCACCGCAAATGACATCCAGATACTGCCACCGGAGCTGGTGCGCAAAGGCCGGTTTGATGAGATTTTCTTTGCCGACCTTCCCCAGCCAGCCACAAGGGAATCCATCTTCAGGATCCATTTCCACAAACGGTCCCTGGACGCAGGCGCTTTTGACCTGCCCGCCTTGGTGGCCGCCACAGAAGGGTTCTCGGGATCAGAAATGGAACAAGCCATTGTTTCCGCGATGTACAATGCCCGTGCCCAAGGTGAAAGGCTCGACCAATCCGGATTGCTGGCTGAAATTCATGCCACCCGGCCCTTGTCCGTGGTCATGGCCGAAAAGGTGGAAGCCCTGCGGCAATGGGCCATCCCGCGCACGGTCCCTTGCGATTGAACATCGCCACGGAAACCCCATCCTCCCTACTTCAGCCCGTTTTCCCGAGCAAATATCCGGCGAATGACGTCCTCGATCGGCACTTCCTGGATGTCAATGTCGGTGACTGGCAATTCATCCAGCAAAGCCTTGCAAGTGCTGATGACCCGGTCCCGATTCACCTTGAGCAGCAGGCTGCCGGCCTTTTTTTCAACCACCTCGCCATACCGGTCCAGCCGGTCTGCGGGCAAATCCTTTTCAGGAGGAAACTGGATGCCCACAAGCTTGAAGTTGGCAAAACGATCCACGATCTCGTCCAGCTTTCCATCAAAAAAAAGCCGTCCATGGTCAATGATGATCACCCGCTGACACAGTTCCTGGATGTCGGCCATATAATGGCTGGTCAAAAGAATGGTGGTCTTTTGCTGCTCATTGTGGGCGCGGAGGAACTCTCGAACCGTTTTTTGGGAAACCACATCCAATCCTATTGTAGGTTCATCCAGGAACAAAATGGCGGGTTGATGGAGAAGGGAGGCTATGAGTTCCATTTTCATGCGCTCGCCCAATGAAAGTTCCCGCACATTGACATCCAGTTTGTCGCGGACTTGCAGCAGGCTTGTCAATTCGTCCACCTTTTTGAGGAAAAGGCGGTGTTCAATCCCATATATCCTGGCATTCAATTCCAGGGATTCGCGGGCGGGAAGATCCCACCAGAGCTGGTTTTTCTGCCCTAGAACCAAGGCAAACTGCCTGCGATAGCCGTCCAGCCGGGCCCATGGGGTGTAGCCCAGCACCCGGGCAGTTCCCTGGGTGGGATGCAAAAGCCCGGAAAGCATCTTCAATGTGGTGGTTTTTCCCGCTCCATTGGGGCCTAGAAAGCCCACAAATTCCCCGGCTTCAATCTGAAAACTCACCTGGTTGACTGCCGTGGTCTGCTCGTATTCCCTCCGCCATAATCCCTTCAGGGCGCCGGTAAAACCGGGTTGCTTCTTGAATGTCCTGAAACTTTTGGTCAAACGATCCACTTCAATGACGGCCATGAAGTGAATGTTCAATGCATGGACAGCAGGTGTCCAGCCTGGACTGCACAAAGCACGGTTGAAATCACGATGGACCCAGTTTAGGGTCCGGCCCGGCTGCGGGCACCAATCCTGCCCCAGATCTCAGCGCAGAAGCTGTTTTTCCAGGTAATTCACCACCTGCCTCACATTTGAATCCACCTCCATGCGGTCTTTGACCAGGCGGCAGGCATGGAGCACCGTGCCATGGTCCCTCCCCCCATAGGCCTCGCCTATGGTGTTGAGCGAGCTTTCGGTCATTTGCCGGGAAAGATACATCGCGATTTGCCGGGGAAAAGCGATGTTTTCCGGCCGCCGCTTGCTGGTCATGTCGGCCAGCCGAATGTCAAAATGTTCCGCCACTTTCTTTTGAATGACCTCGATGCTGATGGTTTGCCGGCCTTCCTCATGCTGGATTTCCCGCAACATGCCTTCCACCACCTCGATCGTGAGCTTTTTGCCGGTAAGCGAGGCGTAGGACGCCACACGGATCAGAGCCCCTTCCAAGTGCCGGATATTGGTGCGGATGCGGGTGGCCAGAAAGTTGATCACTTCCTCCGAAAGCGCCACATTCATCAACTGCGCCTTTTTATTCAAAATTGCCAGGCGCATTTCAATGTCCGGAGGCTGCAAATCCGTCACCAAACCCCATTCAAAACGCGATACCAGCCGGCTCTCCAATCCCTGGATTTCGCTGGCAGGCCGGTCGCAGGTGAGGACAATCTGCTTGTGAGCCTCGTGAAGGGCGTTGAAAGTGTGGAAAAATTCCTCCTGAATGCGCTCCTTGCCCGCCAGAAACTGGATGTCATCAATCAAAAGCACGTCCGTTTGCCGGTATCTCTTCCGAAACTTGGCAAGTTGGTTGTTCTGGATGCCATCAATGTATTCGTTGGTGAATTTTTCGGAGGACACATAGGCCACTCGAGCCCCCTTGCGGGTGGCGGCCACGTGCTGTCCAATGGCGTGAAGCAAATGGGTTTTGCCCAAGCCCACTCCGCCATAAAGAAAAAGGGGATTGTAGGATTTGCCCGGGGCCTCGGCCACGGCTTTGGCTGCGGCATAGGAGAAATTGTTGTTGGCTCCCACCACAAAGGTATCGAAGGTGTTCTTGGGGTTGAAATGCAGGTCGCCATTGATGATGGCACGGTCGTGGCCTGCCTCAGGATTCCTCGGCTTGGGTGCCACTGGAACCGCTTCTTTCGGCTGGGCCACCGGCGAAAGGGGCGGCTGCGCCCCGGTATGAGCCACCTTGAAGCGCACCTGTAACCGACAACCTGCCGCCACTCCCACCGCGTCCTGAATCAAGCCCAGGTAGTTGTCCTTGAGCCAGACTTCTGAAAATTCATTGGGGGTTTCCACCACAATCTGGTGCCCGTCCAAATCGCAGGCCCGCAAGGGGCTAAACCACATGTTGAAGGTATCCCGGTTGAGCTTGGCGCGAAGATGATCCAAGGCTGCTGTCCAAATTTTTTCAGTGGAAATCTGCATGTTTTTAATGGCAAAAACCGGGTTTTACAGTTATTTATTCACTTCACAAATCCACCGTCCTTACGCCTACTGCTTCCCTAAGTCATACGCTGCTTTGGGCCAGATTCAAGACAAAAGGATAACCTTTTGGTAAAACCCGGTGGACGATGGTTCTACAAACAGTATATACTCCTGATTCACAGCACATTAGAGTGTTTTAAACTGATTCGTCGCCTGTACACTTCAAGACAATCCCGGCTGTGTGCTCAATCGGACGTGCTGTATGTTTTTAGAGTATTCCAAAGAAAAATTCGAGGACAACATATTAACTTTTATTAACAAGTTACTCACTTTTTCCTTGGCGCGCCCATCGCCAGCCCAAAAATCACCCCAATATTGCCGGTTTAAGCAGGAGTTGACCGCTGCAAAAGAATTTCAGGAAAGATCTGGAGCGATGCATAAACTATTGCAAATCCGCGGGGATTTCCCTGCATCATCCTGGTTTTCCCACGCCCATTTTCCCACGCCCATTTTCCCACGCCCAAAACCTTGGGGCCGCCGCGAAAATAGAGGTGTGGCTGATTTGAAATGATGGACACAATCCAGGGGATGATATGGCGCATCATTTTGGTTTTGAGACGGAGTTGTTGCGCCCATCGCGAGGGAACATCAGCAAATGACTGATTTTACTGGGAATTTTCAAGGGAAACCCTTTGCCTTTCCATGATCTTCCAGTCGAAAAACCACAAATATATTTTATCGTTGTGTGTGTCCATCGTGTTTCTTGCACTGAGAAATGCAGGCTTTAGCGTGGCGCATTTCCGCCACGTGGACGAAGAGGGTTGCGGGTTTGATTGAACTTTTTTGAGGGTTACCCTGTCTGATAATTAGCAGCCGTTAACAGGGGCCAGTTTAGATTGGCTTGTTGGCTTATGGAAAACGGGTTGACAATTAAATTTTCTTATATCTTGTCATTGGTGTTGACAATAATAAGAAGTCGTGATTAAATTGTAGGCGTGATGAGGGTGCTGTGGCATCCCGCAGGTTTAAAAGACCAATCACATTGATCTTTGATTTTTAGACTTTCGGCCCAGTCTAGAGTGCAGGCTGGCGCACGAGTTCTCCGTAATCCTACGTTGTACTCATTCTGAATTCCCCGGGTCTTTCGGCCACCCTCTGGCTGACTGACCCGGTTTTTTCTTTTCCGGGGTGGGTTTCCCCATGCCCCCTTCCATGCTCTGCGGAAATCTCCATGTACTCACCCAATGCTCACTGTGCGAGGATTTGCTCAAGGTTCGCCGGGACCGGG
>DAIDJC010000257.1 GCA_027451565.1 Limisphaerales bacterium
ATCGCCAGCCTGCCGTTTTTACTCCCTCTCCGCCAATTGTATTGGGGGAGAGGGCTGGGGAGAGGTGGCGCTGAGTTTTCCAAAAGGGTATTGAACCCAAAAACGAAATTCAAAAGGCTTTCAATTTCACTTTTCGGTTTCAGCCCAGATTCACCGGCTTTTGGAGCATTAATAGGATTTCAGCCGGAAGAACTGGCTGCCTGAATTTTCCGGCAGATTGATTTGATACGAGCCATTGGTGAGTGTGGGTGGCGGAAGGCCGGCTTCGGACCAGGCGGGGGCTTGGAGGTTGGTGGTGGTTTCGGCATCAAATCCGGCGGGATACCAGGGCCATGTGAGAGTGGTGTTTGTGGCTGTCTGGACAATAGACAGGCTTGGGGCCACCCAGGCCCACGTCAACGCATAGGTTTCCGAAGAGCTCACCACCGTCACACCAGGGATTCCGCCCGCTTTCCACACTTGCAAATCATACCGGTGCGGCGGCAAGTTGTTGATATGGATATGCTGGACGTTGTCAACCCTGCTGGTGCAGCATCCGGCGAGGGTGCCCAGTGTGGCGTCGTAGAGGAAAAGGCAGAGGTAGTTCACGCCGCTTTGGTTGAGCTGGCGATTCCAAGCCAGTGTGGCGGTCAGGGTGAGGCTGGCGTTTTTGAAGCTTGTCGCGGGCTGAAAAAGATAGTGATTGATGCCGTCCGAATTGGGGCTTGAAACATTGGTGCCCAGGTCCCAAGCGCTTGTGGCGGCAATGGTTTGCGGGCTGTTGTAAGCCGGATGAGCTGAGCCTATGCTTACGGTGGTGTGGGTGATGAACGGTTGCTTTCCGCCAGTCAACTCCCCGTACGAATTGGCCAGGTTCATCACTCCTGCGCCGTAACGGGCGTCCAGGGGACTGGAACTGGAATTGGTCCAGTCCGGGGTTTTCAAGGCTCCATTCATCAGCAGGGCTTTAAGAACAAGGGGATTTTCCGCATCCGAGCTTTGAGGTCCGCCATCTCCGCGCAGGGCGGCCTGTTCCAAGACCAATGCCGCGCCAGTCACCATGGGGGTGGAGTAGCTGGTCTCGGCGCCATTGGCGGTCAAATCCGGCTTGCAACGACCGTTGTCGGGGGTGGGGCCCACACTATTGGCGTAAGTACCATTGATGTAGGCTCCCACGCTGATGCAGTTGTAGGAGGTGCCGGGGGCGCAAACCACGGGATTGTTTCCCAGATTGTTGGCGGCGGAAATGAACAACACTCCGTTTTGCACAGAGTAATTGTCGTAATCGCTGTCCACCAATTCCAGTTGGGTGTTGTTTAGCTGACCCAGGGTGAAGCTTTGATTGATGAAGGTGTCTCCCAAGGCGGGCAGGGTTAGATTTTCCACGTAATTTGTGAGGAAATAATCCGCTTCCAAATTGTCCACATGGCTGATGCCGGGCGCCACCCCGGTTTCGAAACCGTAGATGATTGATCCCACACTATTAGCATGGCCTGACTCATAACCCAGATAATTCGGGAACTGGTTGGTTGTTCCCTTGAAATCAATGTAGGTGTAAGAGGCGGCTGTTTGGAAGGCGTTTGTGGGATTCACTTCCCAAGTCAATAAATCACTCGTGAGGGAAGCTTCCGGCTGGGCAACGGACTGCCCGCTACCATCCAGATTGGTGCTGTTGGCCCTGAAAACCGCCAAACCATCGTCCAAAGGAATATTTCCGAAACAGAAAAAAACCGGTGACAACAAAAAAAGAAGCGCCGTAAAAACGGGTCCCACGTGCTGAACATCTCCACGTTTGAGCATAAATGAATCTTCTGACAATGTACATTATTTGGACAAAAATGCAATACCAGACGACGATGGCATGCCTTGTTTTGAGCATTCTGCTCCAGACCAGGGTTTTGCGGCGTTTTTCGGCAGGATCCCCTAGAGTATTTAACTTTTTATTGCGGAGTTTTTTGCGCAGGCTGGGCGGAGTCGTTCCATGAAAAGACCAGGAGGGAAACGGCCTCTCGTGGCAATTGGAATTGAGCGGTGTAATCTGATTGGGTGGAAATGATCGTTTTAGTGGATTCCAATTCGGCCAATTGGCTGGCGGCGCGGAGGCTTTCAGTTTGGCTGGGGGAAAGGGGATAGGGCGAATTCATTGCTTTCCAGGCAGTAAACGAATTGCTGTGATTTTCATCTATTCGGAAATGGCGCAGAGTGACAGGAAGGGCGGCAGGCAAACCATGGAGATGCAGGGTCACGTCCGCCGGTGGGCCTGGCAGATCATCGTCCAAATAGTGCCAAATGAGCACGCACAACTGGCCGTGATCCAAGCTGGCCAGCGCTGAAACATCCGGCTGGATGCGGACACCGCGGCGGAGGATGTCGGTGAGGGGTATTTGTGAACTGCTGGAGACTTTCACCCGGTTACCCCGCATGCGTGCCAGCATGCGGAAAACATTCAGCACGGGAAGGTCAATGCCATCGGTTGTCAGCACCCGGAAACCGGCAAAGGGCGGGGTGTCCTCAAACTCGAAAGCCCATGTCAGGGACCCATCCAGGCAAATCCCGTCCCGGTCAGCCAGTTCATATTCCCGGGCGAGAGTGGCGGCGGTGTAGCAGGCATAGAGTGAACCATTCCGATAACCCAGGGCATCACCCTGGCAGGCAGCACAGCCATCCGGGTCAGATTCACCAATCACCACGGGGGTGTGGGTCAAGGCGGGGAATGAGGCGATTATTTTGAAAGCTGAATCCATGTTTCGTAATTGGCTGGAAATACCCATGCGCACATGGTCGTTGGTGTACACGGGGGATCCCTTGGCGTGAAAAGAAATGAAATCCAAGGGGGTTCCGATCCGGCCGGTGGCTGCGTTGGTGCCGTAGAGGCAATGTTTGAGGAAATCACGCAGGAACGGCGTTCCACCGCCGGCGGAATCAGGTCCTCCCACGCGCGCCCCCGGAAACGCCCGGAGCACTCCTTGAATGGCGTAATCGTGTAATTTAAAGAAATCGCCGCGTTTGCCTTGCCAATACCCAATGTTTGGCTCATTCCAAGTTTCCCAGTACCAATGGGATAAATTGGTGGAACCATAACGGTCCAGGTCATGTCGCGTCCATTGGTAAACCAGTTCCGACCAGCGGGAGTAATCCCTGGGTGGATAAGCCCAGCCGGTGTAAATCGAAGAATAGGAGGAGTGCGGGGTCCAATGGTGTTGGTAAGGATTGGGGTGGATGGATAAAGCCTGGGGCATGAATCCTATTTCAACATAGGGTTGAATGCCGGATTTTTGGTACTGATCAAAAATGCCATCCAGCAAAGTCCAATCATAGACCGCCTGGCCATTGCTGCCTTCTTGATAAGCATCGGTGGATCCCCATTTCAGTGCGGGAAGGCCATTGCCGGTGTTCAACAGGTTGTGGGTCCTGAAATAAACATTTCCAGGGGCCAACGCACCCAGTTCTCTGAGCAGGGCCGATCCATTTGGGGTGGTGGCATAATTTGGCTCGTCCGCCCCAAAAAAACGCCATGCTGGATTCCATGGAGCGACTCTGTCGAGGGCATTGACCTGAATGACAACGGGAAAGCCTGTGGTCTGGGATTGGGCGTTGATCAGCTCGGGATACGCCAAGGTCAGCATCCAGGAGCAAAGCAGTACTCTTAGAGACTGGCTGAAAAATCGGAGGCGGTCTGTTTTTGTGCCCAAGCCGGTCTTGGGAGGCGCGATGAGGGAGAATACCCCAAGTGGGCCTGTGACCGAGGCGCAACAACGCGAGACCGGCTTGGGCACGAAAACCCTCCCGGCGGCGGCGCTTCTGCCCGTGGGCTTTGTTGGCTCGTTTCTTACAGGCCCGTGCAGGGATGCTCGGAACTTGCCGCCTTGTCCACAGCCAAATTCATCAGCCGCAGGCAACCTCCCATTTTTCAAATAGTCTCCAAGCGACGGGTGTTTCATGAGGATTGAATTTATTCAAAGCCATGCACTTTTCCAATTTCATTCGTCAGCCTGGCCAATCCAAAAAGGTTGGTGGTTGGTGTGAAAACCCTGCCAGGCAGGCGGGGCGCCGGGAATGGCATTCTGAAGGATGCAGAGCCGTCCCATCCGAAAACGAGTCACCCTGACCGTCTTCTGCAAGAGGCAGGACCGGCTGGGACCCTGACTGGGGGACTGGGAGGGGTGTGGATTGGGACGACAACTCCGGGGTTGGCGGCGGCGGGGATGGAGTCGGGCGCCCTCTTTGGTGTGGGTAGATCGTTCATTACCGTCGGTTCGCGTGGGGTGACGGTCAAGCCGAGGGGATTGATTCCCGGGACCTTTTCATAAACGCGCGCGATGGGATTTTTCTCATCGGGCATGATCACGTCGTAGTGTTC
>DAIDJC010000258.1 GCA_027451565.1 Limisphaerales bacterium
CATCCTGTTCATCCTGTCTCAATTTCCTGCCGGAACCTCCATGGAAACATTGGACAGGATTTACAGGATTTACAGGATAAAATCCCTCGGCAACGGCTTGGGACGATACGTCCGGGTCTTGCGTTTGAATTCCAGCCGTTCCGCTCCAAAATTCAGCAACAGGCCAGTCTCAGTGCCGGTGGCCGTGAGATAATTGACCAGTTGCACCTCGTTAGCTGGCGCGAGCGATTGGTTGGCCTTCAACTCCAACATCACCCGTCCTTCCACAAGCAGGTCAGCCGAGAATTCGCCCACGGCAAAGCCATCATAGTGAACCGTGATCGCCTTCTCACATTCAACCTTCAACCCAACCTTCTGCAATTCGTACGCCAGCGCCTTTTGATACACCGATTCAAGAAAGCCCGACCCCAGAGTCGAATGAACTTTCATTGCACAACCAATGACTTTTTCTGTCAGTTCTTGATCTTCCATCTCGGCATCCTGTCCATCCTGTTCATCCTGTCCCAATTTCCTGCCGGGATCGCCATCGTCCTTGGACTTTGTCGTCTCAAAAGCCTGCTACGGGGATGCGCCAAAGGCTCTGCCTCACTTAAAGGCCAGAATCCCCAGCCGCGGCAACCTTCCCAATTTCCGGACAGGATTTAACGGAAGGACCGCCAGAAAAACGGTCAAACCACCCGCAACCATGGCAAACGAGGAGGATTCAGGAACGACCGCATCGGGAAAATCACCAAAAAAATCGAAAAGCAAATCAGATGGAAAACTCCCATCCTGCGGACCAAAACCACCACCCAAATCCAACTCACCCCAATTAAAGGTGATATTAGGTGGGTGTAGAATGAGGGGCGGAGAATTATCTGAAACCAGCACAATGGAACTGGTTAAATCAAGGGTGATAGGAATCAAATCCTGCGGAGGAATGGTTAAACTCAAACCCGAGTCCGGCTGATTCAGGTTAAAATAATTCGAATCAATGGGCAACAGCTCCATCTGCCCCCAGCTTTGAAAGGCCTGGCCACAGGCCAGCATGCAACACGCAAACCACTTGAACCACCTCATTGAAATATTCATAAAATTCTTGTTTTGAATTTTCAACCTGCTCTCCCGAACCCCACGACTCCTAAAAACCGAATTGTGAACCTGGCATCACACTATCAGAAATCGGGCCTGTGTCAACGTTAACGTCTGGTCTAAGAGCGCTGTATGATAATCGGCGATTACGGTGGTGACAGAGCTTTTGTCGAATTGGTGGATTGGTCCTGGATATTCATCGTGCCTGAAACCATGTCAAAGGAAGAGGAATGATAAGGTTGTTGGTTTTCAAAAAGTTGGATTAGTTTGATATCTTTTAAGCCTTCATCCGCCTGCCCCAGTTTTGCTGCAAGGTCCTTGGCTTGATGGATTGTGTCCATGGCGGATTTGAAATCCCCGCACTCCGCATAAGCCAGGGCTTTTGTTGCCAGAAATTTTGCATTGCCCCCATTGGAAAATGAACAGGCCTTTTCTGCAAGTTTCAGGGCTTGTTGCCCGTTTCTTTTGGCTGGATCAGGACAGGTTGCCATCAAAAGCGCCAGCTCATTTTCCAGCCTGGCCGTTTCAGACGTATGCTTGAGAGCATCCTTTAGCACAGCAATGGCATCGCCATATTTTGCCTGCTGCTGGTAAAGAACAGATAAAACCACGGCAGAATTGCCGAAACCAGGATTGATTCCCAATGCCTTTTGGAAACATTCTTCCGCCTTCTCATATTTCTGATCATAAGCCAGGCAAACACCCAAATTATTCCAAGCTTCAAAAAACTTGGGATCCAAGGCAATGGCTTTTTGGTCATAAGGAATGGCAAGCGCGGTTTTTTGACCGTGAAGAAAATAATAATTCCCCAAGGAAACATCCGCCATGGCGCTTTGAGGATTTTTAGCAAGGCACGCCTTCCAAAATCCCTCCTCGTATTGATATTCTCCTGATAATTTAAAAACGGAATATCCGGCAAAAGATAACAAGGCCATTAAAAAAATGAGGCCCATTTTTGAAAAGAAATTGGATTCCCCCCAGCTTGATGCCCAAATGCAAATACCCGTGAATAAAACAATCAGACTCGCGCAGGCCAAATATTGAAAATGATCGCTCACGAAGGTGTAACGGAACATGTTAAGGTTAAAAAATCCCAGCATGAGAAACAGCATCAAGGCAAAAAATGCCAGAGCCACGGCTATGGGCCTGGGCCAGCCATTTCGTTTCCAGATCAAAAACCAGGCAAGGAGGATGGCAGCCGCCACGGGCAGGTATTGGGTCACATCCGATGGATTGAGCGTCCAGCGTGGATAGCAAAAAATCAACGGATGCGGCCAGATCAATTTGCCCAGATAAAACCAGATCGCACGCCCGGCGAGGATGAACCTTTGCAGCCAGGTCAAATGCCATAAATCCGCTGCGGCCACCAAATGATGTTCCAGATGAAGCGTCACCAGGCTCAATCCAACGCCCATGACCACCATGGGCAGCAGGAAAAGGGCATCGCGGAGGGTGGGCTTGCGCCGCCACCAGACCAGCAGCAAAATGACCGCAGGAAGAGGCAGGACAGCGGTTTTGGCCAGCAAAGCCAGGGCAAAGCAGACCAGCGACAAGATATAAGCCCGCATGGCAGAAACCCGGCTCCAAAAACCGCGCCATTGTGCCATGATTCGCGCCAGTCCCTGGCTGAAATAAAATCGCTCAAACAATCGGACCAAGTCCGATGGGCAGGTGGAGCGGACGATGACCAAGGGATCCACCAGCCTGGCAGAACCGGACGATGTCGCATTCCCCTGATGTTGGCCAGCCATGCCAGCCTCCGGGCGGGTCCCCTGCCCCAGCCAGAATCGGATGCCAAACCATAGGCTGAGCAGAAAAAAGAAACCGGATAGGACATTCTTGCGTTCGTCAATGTAGGCCACCGATTCCACATTGACCGGATGCAAAGCCCAAAGGGCAGCCCCCAACCATGCACCGGGAATTTGCAACCGGCGTAAAACCGCCCACAGCAGCAAGGCATTCAAGGCATGAATCAGCACATTCACCAGGTGATACCCCAAAGGATCCAATCCGCCCCATTGGTAATTGAGCCAGAAGGTGGTGAAAGTAAGCGGATAATATTGCGCCGTCACACCCGGCGCGGTCCAAAGACTGACCAAGCCATCCCAGGTGCGCAGGGCCAGATTGTTCACCACATCATCATTGTCATCGCAGATGAATTCGCCCTGGAGACAGGGCCAATAGGCAACGAACACGGCCACGACCAGAAGGATGGCAAGGAGGATGCGCTTGTGGAGAGGATTAACAGACTTGGGGACGTTCAACGCCATTTTTAAGGATTTTACAAGGGACAGGATGCCCGGCAAGGGACAAAGCCAATTTTTGTCAAGGCTCCATGGACACACGCCATTTTTTAAAACCATCATGGAACCCTCCGCCTCTTCTCCCCCTCTCCGCCAATGAAATTGGGGGCGAGGTGGTGCTGAGCTTTATCAAACCGGCGATTCGCTTCAGTAATGAAATGAATGTTTGCTGAACGTTCGCGGGACTGCTAATGCGATCTCCCCTCTCCTTGATCCTCTCCCCACACTCCGTTTGTGGGGCGAGGAGTCCAGAGGCGCTGGATTTTTTCAGTACTTTGAAATGGAGATCACACCCAACGCTCGAAATCGCATATAAACCATCATAGAACCCTCCGCCTCTTATCCCCCTCTCCGCCAATGAAATTGGGGGAGAGGGACGGGGAGAGGTGGCGGCGCAACTTTTTTTCTGTAAAATCTTTTGGCGTCAAACTGAGGGCTGGGTTTGGCATTCCATGTTGAGGTAAACTTTTCCGGATTCCCATTCATCGCTGGTTTCGGCCAGGAGTGCGCTGACCAAGCGCAACAGGGCGGCTTCATTGGGAAAGACACTGGCCACGCGCGTCCGGCGTTTGAGTTCCATATTGACGCGTTCGAGCGGATTGCTGGTGCGCAAACGGCGCTGATGGGCGCTGGGGAAGGCGAAGACGGCAAAACCTTGCGGGAGGTTTTCTTCCATCCAAGCGGCCAGTTTTGGGGCGGTGGCGGCGTAACTGGTTACCACTTCTTTGAGGCGCGTCTGGGCAGTGAGGCGGTCCGGACAATCGAAGATCGAGCGGATGGTTTGGGCCACGGCGGCGCGCTGATCCAGACGCGGCACATAGGCCTGGGCATTTTGTTGCAGATGAAATTGGCAACGTTGCCAGGGCACGGAAGGGAAGACGGCTTGCCGGGCGGCTGCCCAGCCACAAGGAAGGTTACACGCTGGATTTGGATTC
>DAIDJC010000259.1 GCA_027451565.1 Limisphaerales bacterium
AAAGGCCGCGCGAAAAATCGGCAAACAAATGATATCCGGACGGCGCAACTGCAAATCATTTGAAGAACATTCATCCCAAAGATTCAGGGAGCATTAGGAGTTAAAAAAAGAGCGTAGGCCCTTCGTGTGAACTTGGTGTCTACATCCTGGGCTTCAAGCAAAAGTCGATGCGAAGAAAAGAAACGCCACAATGAAAGGGGGGGAAACCGCCGTCCACCCTGCGCATCGCGGTGCCCGTTTTGGTTTTGATCCTTGCCCTGCCTTTTCTCAACTTGCCACCAGCCTATGCCGGTCTCGTTGGAAATGGATCAAGCCTGCTTCTGATTGTGGGAATGGCTCTGATTTGCGTGCAGGCCGTGCACGGACTGGAAATGGCTGTGCTGGCCCGGCACAACATTCACGCACCCGACAACCTTCACGCCCGAAAAATTTACACCCAGGTGCATGTTCTGGCAGGGGTTTTGGACTTTATCATCGGAATTTTCGCCGTGGCTTCCATCTTGATGCTGTTTGAACCTGTGCGGCATCTTGGAACCAGTCTATTGGCTTCAGCGGGCGTGGTGAGTGTGGTGGCTGGATTTGCCGCTCAAAAAACCATTTCCAATCTCTTCGCAGGTTTTCAACTGGCGCTCACCCAACCCATACGCTTGGACGACGTGGTCATTGTGGAGCAGGAATGGGGTCGTGTGGAGGAAATCACCCTCACTTATGTGGTCATCCGGATTTGGGACGAGCGCCGCCTGATTGTTCCCTTGAGTTATTTCATTGAAAAACCCTTCCAAAACTGGACCAGAACCTCGGCAGAATTGTTGGGATCCGTGCTGTTGTGGGTTGATTATTCATTGCCCCTGGATGAAATCAGGCAGGTATTGAAAGGTATGATAGAAAAGCACCCACTCTGGGACCGGAGGTTCTGGAACTTGCAGGTGAGCGACGCCACAGAACACTCCATGCAAATCCCGGTGCTGGCTACGGCTGCGGATTCAACCAAAACCTGGGACTTGCGCTGCGCCATTCGCGAGGAATTGATTGGTTACATCCAGAAACATCATCCCCAAAGCCTACCCCTCCTGCGGACCCGTCAATCCTCACCTCCTCCTTCATGAAATCCCATATCTCGGCCAATGCCAATATCCGCTCCATCCTGCTAAAACCTCCGGACATTACTCTTTCATTGCCACCTACTTCTGCATGGGTGGATTTGCCCGGGCAAAAATGCCGGAATTTTAATACCGTGCACCTGTCATGCCCAGGCACCCTTTCCCATCAAGGTTTCATTAAAGTTAATCCTTCCCTTTCATGGATCACCTGCCTTTGAATGAAACTGTAGTGGACAGGGTTGAACGCCTGATCCGCGATTCCTATTGGAAAGCCCTTACCCGGCGCGTGGACATCCAGCACCTCAGCCGGGCAGTTAGCGATCCCAAAATCCACGCACGTTGTGATTATCTCTACCTGGCGCACGAGGATCGGGAGGCCTGGCGCCATTTCAAAAACTGTTCGACAGGCATGGTGGACCCGGTTCTGCACCGGCCAATCTGTGTGGAAATCCTCCCCCCATCCGCACAAATCAATGGCGACTATATCCGAAGCCTGGATGGAGCACATGGACTGCTGGCTTTGAAACTGGCTTCCAACGGGCACCCGGGAAGCCTTGCCGGGGTTCCTTATCTGGCACCCGGTGGACGTTTCAATGAATTGTATTATTGGGATTGCTATTTCCTTATACTGGGATTGCTGCAGGATGGGTTGGAGCACCTGGCACTCAATCTGGCAGAAAACCTCCTTCATCTGGTTCGTTATTTCGGCAAGGTGCCCAATGCCAATCGCACCTACTACCTCACCCGGTCTCAGCCTCCGTTTTTATCCAGCATCATCCGCGCCATCTGGGAACGAGGCTCACTGACCCGCTCCTGGCTGGCCGAAGCTCTGGGCCTGTGCGTCCGCGAATACAAGGATGTGTGGCTGGGATCCCACCGACTGGTGCGGATCGGACCCCATGAACTCAGCCGTTATTATGATGAAGGAGACGGCCCATGTCCCGAGGTGGAATCCGGACATTATGATGAGAAAATCCTCCCATGGCTCAGACTGGCGCCGCCCTTGGAAAACGGCCTGCCTTTGACTCCCTATCGTTTCCTGAAACAGTTTCTTTACGCAGGAATGCATGACCGCCTTCAGGTGGATGGAATGACTTTGGCCCAATTTTTCAAGCACGACCGCGCTGCCCGGGAATCCGGTCATGACACCACCCACCGTTTTGACGATCGCACGGCGGATTTTGCCACGGCTGACCTGAACGCCTTGCTGTACAAGTATGAATGCGATATTGCCGTATTAATTGAACGCGAGTTTGGAGGTTGCCTGTCCTGCCTCGGTTCCAACTTAAGCCGGGCCGCCGACTGGCGCGACCGTGCCATCCGGCGAAAAGAGGCTGTCCAGAACCTGCTTTGGAATCTACGACTCGGCTACTTTTTTGATTATGACCACGCACGAAACAAGCGTTCCGACTACATCAGCGCCACAGGCCTTTATCCGCTCTGGGCAGGGATGCTGGACATCCAAAACCCCGCCGAACGTGAACAAGCACGCCTGGCTTCCGTTTTTGCCTTCAGACATCTGGAAGAATCAGCAGGATTGGCCGCTTCCGCTCGAAAATCCGTTGCTTCCTCACGCGCGAAGGACCTGCGCCAGTGGGATTATCCCCATGGATGGGCACCCCACCAAATGATGGCTTGGATGGCGCTGCGGCAAAGTGGACAGGATGAGGCTGCAGGACGTTTGGCCTATCGTTGGCTGCATGCATTGGCCTCGAATGCCGCCAAAAACAACGACGCACTCCCGGAAAAGCTCAATGTGGTCAACGGATCCCAGGATGTCTTTGTGGAATACGGCAACGTAGGCACCCAGTTTGAACAGGTGGCCACGGAAGGTTTCGGCTGGACAAACGCATCCTTTAAGGTGGGACTGGGCTTTTTATCCAGTTCCCAACTACGAGATTTGCACCAGTTGAAATCACCACCGCCACTGGATTTTTCGTCCCACCAAAAGAGCGCGAGGAGAGGTTAGGGGTCAAAAACCGCTGAACTCCAATAAAGAAATGGATCAACTTCCATCCCGATAGCTCCGCCCACCTCATGAAATCCCCATCAATGGGATTGAATGGGAGGTGGTAGAATACGGTGGCTAAAGATGGTTTTTGAAACGTTCGAGTTTCAGATATTTCTCTCCATTGTCAGGCGCATGAAAAAAACCGCCGCCTCTTAATTCACCGCCCGCTTTGGACCACCTGCGCCGCCAGGAATAAAAAGTTCCGCCGCGACTTGATCGCTTCGGTGTGATGCCCCGGGTTCAAGCCCATCAGCCGCGTGAACAGGCTCCACAGGTTGTAGGTCAGCAGCACTAACCGGGCGGCCAGTTCCGTCACCACCGCCTTCCCGCTGCAATAACCCCGAAAAACCCCACTGGTTCTTCAGTTCGTCAAACACGTTCTCCGTGTCGGCCCGTTGCGCGTAAAGCAACGCCACCTGTTCGAGCGTCGCGTCCCCCCGCTCCAGATTGGTCACATAAACCGCCAATTCATCCTCGGGCGTCTCTCAAAACAAATCCTGCGGCGTGGGGTTCATCGGCTTGAGGGTGTGCACGATGATGACGCGCCGTTCCCGGCTCCAGCCCTGCAGCCGCACCGTCGTCTCGGCGCACTGCTGCCAGCCCAACGTGTGGGCGCCTTCCCACAGCGGCCAGGGCACCCGGGCAATCGCCCCCGAGTACAGGTCGGGCTTGCCGTCGCCGTTCATGTCGCGGCAGACGGTCGTGAAGCTGTTGCCGTTGAGCTGCCAGGGCAGCGGACCGTTCACGGCGTCCCACGCCGAATCGGGCGGGTTCGGGCAGACGATCAGCGGCGGCGCGACCCCTTTGCAGTCGGAATCGCCCGAGTGAACCGTGCACCAGCAGAGGAACATCTGATTGTCGTGGTAGTCGCGCAGCAGATCGCCCGCATAGCCGCTCGCCTGGCCGACCTCGCGGTAGCCTCCCGCGCCGTCGCCCTGGTAGAGAAGGTTCCACTGCCGGCCGTAAGCGCCGACGAGCAGGTCGGGCTGGCCGTCGCCGTCGAGATCGCAGGCGGTCACGCCGTAGGACGGCCGGCTGTTCGTGCCGGCCACGAGGCTCGCCTCGCTCCCGCTGTCGTCCGTCGAGAGGCCGGCGGCCTGCGTCACCGCCGTGAACGTGCCGTCGCCGTGGCCCTTGTAGAGCTGCGCCTGCGAGCCCGCGTAGCCGATGCCGTAGCGCTGGTACCAGAAGCCCAC
>DAIDJC010000260.1 GCA_027451565.1 Limisphaerales bacterium
GGCGAATGAATCCTGGGATTACCCCGGGGGCAGCCTGGGATATACCACCGGGGCAAGTTTTGAACTAAACCAGCCCACATGGACCGCTCGCTACGGCTGGTTTCAAATGCCCAGGGTGGCCAATGGAATGGCCGAGGATATGCACTACCTGGCGGCTTGGGGCATGGTCACGGAATTGGAACGTCGTTTTACCTGGAACAATCATCCCGGTGCCATCCGGTTTCTGGCTTTTTTAAACCGCGCCCACATGGGCAATTACGGGCAAGCCACCGAGGCCGCATTGACTTCGGGTCAGCCAGCAGACATCGTCGCCACTCGGGCTTACCGCTTAAAATACGGGTTTGGCTTGAACTTTGAACAGGAAATCTGCACTAACGTGGGTGTCTTTTCCAGGGTGGGATGGAGTGATGGAAGCAGCGAATCTTGGGTTTTTTCCGACGTGGACCGCAGCGCCACCGCTGGCTTGAGCGTGAAAGGCGCCTTTTGGAGTCGGCCAGAGGACACCTACGGCCTGGCAGGCTCGTTTAATGGCCTTTCCCATGTTCACGAGGAATTCCTGGCTGCGGGAGGCACCGGCATTCTGGCCGGTGACGGGGCCCTGAACTATGGATGGGAACAGTCCATGGAAACTTATTATGATTGCTCCATTTGGAGCAGCCTGCACGCCATGCTGGATTATCAATTCATCAACAACCCGGCCTTTAACAGGGCCCGCGGCCCGGTTTCCGTATTTTCAGCAAGGATTCATTGGGAATTTTAATCACCCTTTTGCGGCCTGCCTGGCACCCATTGGGTCCGGACTCTTCACCACCTTCCAGTGTCCCGCTAATATCGGTTTCACCCAAAATTCGCAAGGGCAGGCGCATATCCCGCCGATTTCCCGCCCGCCGTCTGCCTCCCCCGTTTTCCTGCCGTTTTCCTGTTGGCGAACCGCCTGCGCAACGGCAGACTGTGCGGGTGAATTTTTTGGATAAAATCCTGCCATTGGAAAAAGTGGCTTCCTGGCGGAACGATCTCCGCAAACAAGGCCTCAAATTGGTGGTGACAAATGGTTGTTTTGATATTTTGCACCTGGGGCATGTCACCTATCTGGAGAAGGCGCGCCAGATGGGTGACCTTCTCCTGGTGGGAGTAAACGGGGATACAGCCGTGGGCGCCCTCAAAGGTCCGGGCCGCCCGGTCAACACACAGCAAGATCGGGCCTCCGTGCTGGCAGCGCTGGCGAGCGTTGGCGCCGTGGCCATCTTTGAGGAACCTTCCGCCACCCATTTCCTGCTTGCTGCGCAGCCCGATGTCTATGTGAAAGGCGGTGATTACACTTTGGAAACTTTGAATAAGGAAGAACGCCGCGCCGTTGAATCCGCAGGTGGAAAAATCGTCCTAATCCCTTTCGTGCCAGGCAAATCCACCACAAATTTGCTCAAGACCATCATGGGCCTGTGAAAATTCTGGTCATTTCCCTCGCTGGCATTGGCGACACCCTGCTGGCCACACCCTTGATTCATGAATTGCGTGCCAATTTTTCCAACGCGCGGATTGATGTGCTCACCAAAGAGGCGGGAGCCAGGGACTTGCTTAAAAACAATCCTCACATCCAGCGCATTCATTACAAAAACCTGATGCGTTGCGGAAAATGGGAGGCCTTGGCCTTTTTGGAAAAGCTTCGTGACGAAGGATATGACTTGTCCGTAAATACCCATCCGCAGAGCCGCGCCGTTTACCGCGCCGCAGCATGGATAATTGGCGCACGCGTGCGGGTCAGCCACCTCTATGACCGCGTTCGCCTTTGGGACCGTTTCCTTTGCAACCGCAATTTGAAACAGGATTATTCCAGGCATTCCATTGATAACAACCTTGATTTGCTTTCACTGATTGGCGCCTCCCCCAAGCTTGCCCGCCATGAAATGGAAGTTTTTCTCTCCCCCTCCGATGAAGCGTGGGCATCCGATTACATTGCAAGAAATAAGTGGAACGGCAAGGTCCTGCTCGGCATGCATGTCGGATCAGGAGGCACAAAAAACCTGCCTCTCAAACGATGGCCATTGAATCACTTCATTGAATTGGTCAAAAAATTGAACCACTTGCGGCCTGAACTCCAAATCCTCCTTTTTGGGGGACCTGAAGAGGCTTCCGCACACGCCAAACTGCTCGAACAGGCCGACCCCGCAAACACGCATGAGGTCAAAACCCCCGACCTGAGGCTGGCCGCAGCCTTGATCCGTCATTGCCATGCCTTTCTCAGCGTGGACACCGCCCTGATGCACCTCGCCGCCGCCATGAAAACCTCCAACCAAATGGTGATCGAGGCGCCCACACTCAATGTCACCAATTGGCCTCTTGGGCCGGATTGCACGGTCATCCCCAACCCCATGGTCAATGGCAAAGGCTTGGATTTCTACCGGTACGATGGAGGCCCCATCAAAGGCAGCCGCGAACAACTCATCAGGATCATGGAATCTGTAAAGGTGGAATCCGTCTTGGAAAAAGTGCTGCAAAAAGTGTAATCCTCCGGGCCGGAATAACCGCCAAAATTGAACCAACGCGGGCGACGGACTCCTCGCCGGCGCTCCCCATCCGTCGAACTGATGGAGAGTGGAAAAAGAGGATGAATTGGAGGCGGGGTTTGAACCATTTCACCGAGAAAACCATTGGCCGGAATGCGGGAATGGAATATTCCAACCCACTATGTCGGCTCTTGGGATTTACGCCCTCTGCTCCAGGTTTTTTTGGGTGGTTCAGGAAGGTCCTGGGCCCTGAAGGCGGTGCGAAAATGGAGTTTGGACACCATGCCCAACTGGCCTGCCCCAAATTGCCGGACAAACTCCCGGGCTGCGGCGTCCACGGCGGACGAGGCGCCCTTGGGAATTTTCATGCCAAACTGCGCCTCGATGCGGCTGATTCCCCGGACAAATTCGTCCCGGGCCAGAATGGAGGCGGCAGCCACGGCCATATCAGACTCAGCCTTGTGCCTTTGCACCAATTCAATCTGCCTGCCTCCCTTCATCAGGGCCTTTTCCACCACACTTTTGCTGGACGCAAACTGGTCACTGATGGCCTTCACGGGTGGAGGATCCATCTTGTAGCGCATCTCCATCAAATTCTCGATAACACGCGCATGGCCCCATGCCAGGATCCGGTTCACTGATCCCATGCTTTCATAAAGCCGGTTGTAGGCTTGATTGCCAATGGGAACCACATTGACCACGCAGCCGGGGGTTTCACGAATTTTGGCCGCCAGCTCGGCGATCCGCCGGTCGCTGGAAATATTTTTGGAATCCTTCACCCCAAGGTTTTCCCACGACTTCAAAACGGTTTGGTTGACGTAAACACCAGCAATGCTGAGCGGCCCAAAAAAATCGCCCTTGCCGCTTTCATCCACGCCAATTCGTGGCAGGAGCAGTTCTGGATTGAGGATGGATTCATAGCCCACCGTGGCGCGGCGCAGGATTTCCGGTTCCAGGAGGAACTCCACGAATTCAGCCGTTCCCTTGCCCTGCACCACCAGCTTGCCGGATTGATAAAAAACCACGTTGGTTTTGGGCGAATGAAATGCAAACCGGGCATGCGGCACGGCATGCGGCTGCCAATTCCGCTCTTTCAATGCGGCTTCAAGCGCCAGGGCTTGGTCGCCGGTCAGTACGCACGCGTACAGGGTTGAAGACTTCACGCGCACAAAATAAGCGTAAAATCAAAAAATGGGCAGGAAAATCATCCCCACCCGGCCGACCCTCCTTTGCGGTTTTTGAAACACCTGGAAATTCATGCGCTTTTTAATGTTCCATTCATGCGCTGCTAATCTCAACCGGCTTCACTGGAAATACCAACATGATTACACAATTCAACAAATATACCAAAAGCTTGCAGAGCCGGCGTCCGACCGGGGAGGCATGCAAAACATCAAGTGCCATGAAAACAAGAATTCAAAAACCGCGCCCCACCCGGCAAGCGGAGCCATCCATAAATGCTTGGGAACATTTGGCGATCCATCGCCTCGTCCAGTCCAGCGCGCATGATTTATGGGTTAAAAAAGGTGAGCCTGCGGACACAGCCCTTGAGATTTGGGTCGAGGCGGAACGGGCCGTGATTGCCGAATTTATCCGTTTGCGGCAGAATCCCCCCGAGTGAACCGCTCCAATCATCAGAATGAAACCTGAGGCAGGCGACCCCGGATTATCCGCAGCGGAAGTGCAGGAGTTGCGGCGCAAACACGGCGTAAATGCCGTGAAGGAGGAAACGCACCAGCCTTGGCGGGAATTTTTAAGGCGTTTTTGGGCTCCGATTCCCTGGCTGCTTGAAGCCTCG
>DAIDJC010000261.1 GCA_027451565.1 Limisphaerales bacterium
GTTGAACCTACACGGCACTTGCTTCTTGTGGACGTGTCCAACCAAAAACTTTCACTTTTGATTCAACAAACACCCTCCAGTCCCAATGAGGAGGGCGTTTATGAGCGGACCCGGCTGTTTTCCTGCTCCACATCGAGCTTCGGCACAGGTCAATTCAAGGATTCCCAGCGTACTCCGCTGGGATTGCATCGGATTGCCGAGAAAATCGGGCAAAACCTCCCCGTCGGCACTGTCTTCAAGGCACGCCAAGTGGTCGGCCATGTATCCGATCCTAAGTGGGCTGGATCCAAAATCACCACTCGCATCTTGTGGTTGGCTGGATTGGACCCGGGTTTCAACCTGGGCGGCTTCGTGGATTCTCATGACCGGTTTATTTACATTCATGGGACGGCAGACCAATCTTCCATCGGAAAACCAGCCTCTCATGGCTGCGTTCATTTGAACGACGAGGATTTGGTTTTTTTGTTTGATGCAGTTCCAACGGGAACGTTGGTTTGGATTGGTTGAGGCAGCACGGCTGGAAAAGAACCAGGCAGCCAAGCCGTTGATTTTTGGTTTAAAGACAGGATTTTAAATTAAAGACGACCTTTTTTCTTGTCTCCCGCATGGGATTCCATAGGGTTGTCTGGTGGGTCGCAGGGTTGTCCATTTATTTCTGATAGCCATCATGGTGGTTGTTTCCACCTCGGATTGGTCGCTGCTTCAGACCGTGGCCTGGACCTCCATGTTGGCAGGCAACCTTAGGCATCAAACTTTTCAGAGCGCCGTCTCCCGCACTTTCAGCGGCCAATATCCCTGTCCTCTTTGCCGGGCCATAGCCATGGCCAAAAAAGCTGGTCAAAAAAATGCCGTATTGAATTCCACTCAAAAAATGGAATTTCCCCCGATCCAGAAGGGGTTGTGGCTTTTTCATCCACTTGGATTTCAAGCGGTGGCTGGCAGGCTGGCCGCCATTGCTGAACTGCGTCCTAAACCGCCTCTGCCTCCTCCCCGGCTGATAGCCCTCTGAATTCTTTCCTGTTTCAAGGCTGGGGCTTTCTCGAGTCGTCCCGGTCCCTTTTCTTTCCGTTTCAAGCGCCGATCCATCCGTGCTTGAAATCGGCATGACATGCGCCGCGCGGAACAACTCCGTCCTGGACAGTGTTGCGGCCCTTGGAATTGTTTTAAACTTTAACTTATTTTTTTGGATTTTATGATGCTGAATTTGAAGGCTTTGAATGTGGGTTTTCGCATGGTAGGAAAGTCCTCCTCGACGGGAAAAGGGGTTTGGCTGGCTGCGCTGGGGGTTTTGTCTCCGGGGCTGGCCATGGGTTGCGCCTGCGGCTGTGGCGTGTTTGAAGTGGGCACCAGCGCCATGTTCCCTGAGGGAACTGGTGGCATGGCTTTCAACACGTTTGCCTACCAAAATCAGGATCAGAACTGGGGAGGCAATTCACAGCGTCCATCCATTTATAACCCGGATAAAAACATTACAACCGCATTCCAATCCGTGGGTTTGCAGTACATGTTCAATCGCAGTTGGGGCGTGGAAGCGGAACTCCCCTGGGCTTACCGTTCTTTCTCCACCATCAGCAGTCTCACGGGCAGGCAGGTGAATATGAAATGGTGGTCGCTCGGCGATATCCGCCTGCACGGATTGTACACGGGCTTTTCCGAGGACCTTTCAAGCGGAATTGATTTTGGGCTAAAACTGCCCACAGGGAATTTCAACCAGGAGGATCCAGGCAACAACATTGACCGGGATACCCAGATCGGAACCGGCAGCACGGATGTCTTGCTGGGAGGCTTCCATCGCGGCAGCTTGATGGATCAGCTTCGGCTGGATTGGTTTTTCCAGGAGGAATCAGATTTGCCGGTCATGACTCAGGGCAACTATCGGCCTGGGTTTGAGTGGGATGGCGCCTTGGGGATGAATTATCGAGGATTCCGGATCGGATCTGCAAATGTTGCCCCTATTGCCCAACTCTTGTTTTCTGAACGCACGCGGGATTTCGGAAGCGACGCTAATTCGCCCAATTCCGGTTTTACTCGCCTGCTGGTTTCACCTGGCTTGGAGATTCACATGCACCCATTTGATTTATACGCGGATGTGGAGGTTCCAATTGTCCAACATTTCAACGGGTATCAACTCGCCGCCCCCGTGGCCTTCAAGGTCAACTTGAGCTACATGTTTTGAAATCGTTCATGAATAAATCAAGGGCATGCCATTCCCAATACCCTGGCAAAGGCCAGGAGGGTGAGGCCCGCGCTGTGGCGCCGCAGATTGCAGGCGCCAATGGGTGGCATCCAAAACCAGGATCGCCATTTTTGCCGCCCGGTGGATCTCCTCAAGAGTGCATTTATCTGCATCCGGCTGTTTTAGCCGGTAAAATATCGGCTGTCGTTTTCTCGCTGCCCTTTGGGTTGCGGCATCAAACAATAAATGGCATGGTCTTGTCTGGAAGATGTGTTCCTCTCCGGCTAAAATTACCGGATTGTCCCGTCTCATACAAACCAGCTTCATGAACGAAGAACAAACCATTGGTGCGCGGCAGGGCGAGCGTTTTCTTTTTGGAATTGCCGTATTGGCGGCCGTTCTGCTTGGCGCGGGGTATGTGTTTTTGATCGCGGCTCTGCATCATCGCGAGGCAACCCCCCTCGTGCCTGTGCCCAGCCAGGATGCCGTGCCGCTGGCGCCAGACCGGGCCCGTCAGTTGGTGGATTTTTCGCTCACTGAGAGTATGGGCCGGACCATCAACCGTGCGGATCTGGCAGGGAAATATGTCGTGGTGGATTTTCTTTTCACCAGTTGCTCGCTCACCTGTCCCCGTGTAAACACCCAAATGGCCCGCGTCCAGGCGCTCACTGCGGGGCAACCTGACGTGCGCCTGGTGTCCATCACCGTGGACCCGAGGGACGATACCCCGCAGGTGTTGCGGGATTACGCGCTTCATTTTGGGGCGGACACAAACCGGTGGTGGTTTCTCACCGGTGAAAAATCCGAAATCTATAGTCTTATTGGCCAGAGTTTTTTAAATGCTGACCTAAACGACCCCTTTTCTTACATGCCCGGCAATTGGTCACATACCGAGCGGATCGCCGTTGTGGATACACAAGGGAACGTGCGCGCTTATTTTGACGGCCTGGCCCCGAATGCGGCTGCCGCGGTGGTTGCAGAAATTGCCCGTTTACGCCCTTAAATCATGAAAATTCCTGTTATTCGATCCTGTCATTCGAATTGGTTTTCCAAAACGCCATGGCCAGCCATTTCAGTTCAGGCTCGCTGTTTGTTTGTGGCGCTGTTTTTTTTGGCTCCCGCCTGCAGGGTTTTTGCCTCAGATTGGCAAACCTACGCAGGCCATGGTTTGGTCAAGGAAATAGCCGCCGACCGGCATTCACTAGTCATCCAGCATGACGCCATCAAAGGCTACATGATGGCCATGACCATGGATTTCAATGTGCAGGATGTTGGTATCCTCAAGGGATTGTCCGTTGGAGATGAGATTGATTTCACGCTGGATGTGGGCCAGACCAACAGTTGGATTCAATCCATCCAACTCATTTCTCATCATGTGGGTTATGTTCCAAGCCATTCCATCACCGTTCCATCCGTCTCCAATGAATTACGTGTGGGAGATAAAATGCCCGATGGCCTGTTGCGGGGCGAGGATGGAGTCACCCGGCATCTATCCGATTTTCGTGGCAAGGCGCTGGCATTCACATTTTTTTTCACCCGCTGTCCGCTGCCGGATTATTGCCCAAGGATGAACCGGAATTTTGCCGCCACCCGGGATTTGCTGTTGGCTGACCATGGGGCTCCCACCAATTGGGAGCTGCTTTCCATTTCGTTTGATCCAGATTTTGATTCGCCTGAAGTGTTGACCAGTTTTGCAATGTTATACAGAGGGAGTGACAACCGGCAGTGGATGTTTGCCACGGCCCTGCCTGAAACGCTCCGGGATTTGGCGCCCAAACTCGACCTGATGGTCATCCATGAGGGTAACAGCCTGTCGCACAACCTGCGCACTGTGGTGGTGGATGCCCGGGGCAGGATCAGCGCCCAATTCGACGGCAACCGCTGGACTCCTGCCCAGCTTTCCGCAGCCATCCGTCAGGCTGCCATGGTTCAACCCTGAGATACACCCAGCCAGATTTCCCAGGCTGCATAACCGGTCCAAAAAAACCAATCCATTTGCACTGGTTTGGGCGGTTTTTTTCGTGACTTCAACTTTTCCTGGATTCGGCTATATTGACGCGATGAATTTACTTGAATCCATGACACAGCTTGGAAGGCAGGCCAGGGAAGCCT
>DAIDJC010000262.1 GCA_027451565.1 Limisphaerales bacterium
ACAACGCCATTGTTGCCAATGGCCGGTGTGGCCCGGCTGCTGTTGATTACCTCCGGCAGGCGGAAGGTCCACAACGGCAGTACCTCCGGCAAATCACCTGCCAGTCCCCGGGCAGGGTTGATGAGTAAAACAAGCAATCCCCAACCCAGGCGCCATTGCCAAATCCGCGTCACAGGTGAAGTAAACCAATACCATCCAGCCACCGCAAACTCAAACAGGCAAACCCCAAGTTTGCAATGGCTGCTCCTCATGATGACAGTTTGTTTTTCCATTCTCCTTGGATTGTGCTTGCCGTGGTCATGATTAATTGATTTAATGTCAATAATCAGCATTTTTCCCGGCAAATTTTAACCGTTAATGGCCGTTTTTGAATCATCCCCTGTTTAAATGAAAATCGCCTTTTCTACTAAATCAGATTGGGTTTGTTGTGGTTTTTCCCTGGTCATGGCGCTGGCCGGTTTGTTTTCAGCCTCGGCAAATGCTTTTATCCCTTTAAACCTGACCGGTTCTGTTTCAGGCAATGATTTCACTCTTTCATTGCCCACCACAACCACGGGTTTTTACTCGCTCCAATCCAGCGCCGATTTGGTTGAATGGTCCAATACGCAATCAGGCATCATCGGTGACGGCACTGTCAAGGTAATCACCCAATCCAATGCCTTGTCAGAAACGCAAAGGTTTTACCGGGCCATTCCTCAACGGCCAGTGAGCCTCATTCTCCCACAAAACGCAGCGTTTGGTATTTTGGGATACGATTGCGGAGGAATTAATGAGTATGTCACCGCAGGTTTCAGCGCCGTCAATGGCTTGCCCACGGGGGTGGTTGAACTTTCCACCTCATGTAGTGGAAGTGGACGTGGCGGGCGGGGTTCTACCCACACGGCCACCGCCTTGGTGACGTGGGATTTGGCGGGCAACGTTTACGGCTACACCAGCCTTGGCACCAACCAGCTTGGTCCCATTGTTTCCGTAGATGGTCTTGGTGACGTCATTTATAATCCAGGTGGGGTTGCGTACCTCCTCATACCCACGCCAACCATGACGGTCATAAAAAGTGCTTTGCAATCGGGCGATCAATTCCAAGTCAGTTGGTTTTCTTCCGGGGTGAATCCCCAGGCTATACAATCCACTGTACTCATCGCAACCCCGGTGAACCCTGCAGCGCCGGTTCTGAGCATTGCCATATCCGGCCCAACGCAGATGGGATTGATTCCCAATGTTCAACCCCAAACAACGTATCTGATAACCGCTGTCAGCAGCACAGTCAATGGCGCTGGACCGGTCTCGGCGCCCTACTCGCTCACATCCTCACCAGCCACAATTCTACCGGGCGCACCCCAGTCAGTTTCTGCCATCTGGAACAATCTTAATCCAACGGGGAATGCCGATTTGGCCACTGCCAGTTGGCAGGCGTCCGATCCGGGTAACAGCCCGGTGGATGAATATCTGGTCACCTTTTCCGGCAGCGATGGAGCCGGCACCTTCACCCAAACCGTACCCGGTACTTGGCTTGACTTAAACTACAACCTTGACCCAACGCCAAACTGGAATATCACGGTTCAAGCCCATAATGCCGCCGGATGGGGACCGGTTTCCAACCCATTTTTTCTGGGCGGCCTCTGAAACGACTTGGTGGGCTGTTCCTCGGGATCAGTCAGGTTTTAATATAGTTGTCCCGCCGTGGATCCTATCACCACGCTTGTATTGGCAGCCTGGCCCCAAGCGAAAGTCTGCTTGAGGACAAATCTCAGCCCTGCCAAATGAACCCCTCTAAATGATTCGTGAAGAACCGGTCTGCAAGGAACTTCATCTGGACCCGGTTCAGACTTCAAACAGGGTGATTTCAGGCCTGCAATTGAAGCGAAAATGATAGATTCCAATGTAACCAATGCCTGGGTTTACATAGAGTAGCCCGGCGGGGGTTTCATAAAACCCCAATTCGTAACCTTCCACATTGTCCGGTAGGAATGGCGCGCCCACGAAAGGAAGACGAACCTGGCCGCCATGCGAATGTCCTGCCAGAATCAGGTCATAAGGCCGGTTGCCAATGTGTTTGACCCAAGCCGGGTAATGCATCAGGAGAAGATTAAAATTTTTGCCGGGATTGGGGGCCGGTAGAGAGGAAGGATTCAAACCAGCAGCGCCGGTAATTATGATCTTCCCATCGGCTACTCGGAATTGTTCATCCAAAAGCCAATCACCGCCACCAGCGCGGAGGCTCCGGCGAATCATGGAAAAATCAACGCCGCTCCAATAATCATGGTTGCCCGGCACCCCGAATACTGGGGCGCGAATCCCGGCAAGCGCTTCCAGGGTTTCTGGCAAAAAACAGGCTTGTTCCACCAAATCACCGGTTAAACAGCAAAAAGCAGGCTGGAGTTGGTTCACCAAGGTAACCATGTTGCGCAAATAGGCCAGGTCACCTTTGTGATGAAGATCGGAAATCTGAACAAAGCGCACTCCCAGTTTTGCGTCAGGGATCGAAGCTTGTTGCACCCGCAACCATGTGGGCTCCACCAGGCGCCCCTCCGCACCCACTGCCACCAGGGGCAATGCCAAAATCATGGATTTTAAAAACCAGCGTCGGCTTGAAACGACCTTTTTCATCCTATTGTATTGAGTACACGGCTTTGAACCCCAATATATACGACCCACGGGGCATTGCCTATGTTCAAGAAAAGGATTAGATTGGGGGACGTGCCCGAACCTGCTTTCAAATCAAAACCGCCCATGTCGGCCATGTGGTTGCTTTTGCGCATCAATGCATTGCACTCCTGGCGGCGCTTGGTGTCCATCCGCTCCCAGTCCAGGTTGCTCACCACAATCATCGCCTTGTTTATCTCCGGCTACCTTGTTCTTGCGTTCGAACTTTTTTATCACGGGATGGAATTCGTGGCAAAATTTCCGGGTCTTGGTTCGGTGCTCATGGAACGGCTTTTTTACACCCTTTTCGCCTTTTTATTTGCCTTGCTCCTGCTCAGCAATCTCATTATCAGCTATACCAACCTGTTTCGCAACCGCGAAACCTCTTTCCTTCTCACCCTGCCGATCCACACACAGGATATTTTCCGCTGGAAATTCATTGAATCTGTCATTTTGTCGTCATGGGCCTTTCTGTTCTTGATTTCCCCGTTGTTGGCGGCTTTTGGGTTGGTGCGCGGCGTGGCCTGGCATTTTTATCCATTCACGGTTTTTTTGATTGGCCTTTTCGTGATTCTCCCTGGTGTTTTTGGCTCGGCCCTGGCCATAGCCATTGGCCGGCATCTGGATCGGAAAAGCTTCCAGGTGGTGCTGTTGGTCCTGGCCTTGGCTTTGCTCGCTTTCGTCGCTTTTTGGTGGAAAACCAACCCGGTGGATGATGATTTGCTGGATAAACGCACCTTGGAGGCGCTGGACCGGTTGCTCGCAAAAACCCGGTTCACCATGTTTCCTTTTCTTCCCAGTTACTGGCTTTCCACCTCCGTGCTTCAGTGGGCCGAGGGCATTGTTAATGGATCGCTCTTTTTTGCACTGGTCCTCCTGAGCCACACCTTGTTTTTTGGCGGCATTGCCTGGACGCGTTTTGGCAGCTTGTTTTACGACACCGCTTCAGCCGTCCAAAGCCGGGGAAGCGATGGCCGCCGTTTTCAGTCGGCTACACAAGCCAATGGCGGGGCCGGCGTTTTGGAGCGATTATTTGATAAAATGTCGTTTTTGCCCCTCGATGTGCGCGCCTTGGCCGTGAAGGATCTGCGAATGTTCTGGCGGGATACCACCCAGTGGGGCCAATCCGTGATGTTTTTTGGTTTGCTGGGCGCTTATATCATTAATCTCAGGAATTTCACCCATCAACTGACCAGTCCTTTTTGGGTGAATGCAGTGGCTTTTTTAAATCTGGGCGCATGCGCCTTCAATCTCGCATCTGTCACCACCCGGTTTGTCTTTCCTCAATTCTCACTCGAAGGCCGGCGCCTCTGGATCATCGGCATGGCTCCCATGGGCTTGGATTGCGTGGTGAAAACAAAATTTTGGCTCGCAGGAATTCTTTCGCTCTTCATCACTCTCGCCTTGGTCACCCTCTCCTGTTATTTGCTTAACATGCCCTGGTCCGACGTGGTTTTTTTTGGAGCCGTGGTGACTGTGATGACTTTTGCCCTGAACGGACTTGCGGTGGGGTTGGGTGTTTTATTTCCAAACCTGAAAGAGACCAATCCCAATAAGATCGTCAGTGGATTTGGTGGCACACTCTGCTTCGTTCTGAGTTCCATTTATATCATCACCTC
>DAIDJC010000263.1 GCA_027451565.1 Limisphaerales bacterium
GCAGCCAGATAATTGACCAAACGCGGATTGCTGGTGGCCGGGCCGCTAAAATAGTTCCGCAAGCGCTGCCCTAGCGCTGGCAGGTCATACTTTCGCACTCCCAGGTCATTGTAGATTTCAGGTCCATCCCCCGTCGCGGGCGTGGAAGTCAATCCGGCGCCTTTAACCGCCTCAAAGACTGGTTCACTTTTTGCGGCTGGCAGGGCTGGTTTATCCGGCTCCTGCAACCGGGCCGACCCCATGCCCCCGGGAACGGTGCTGGACCGGAACTTCGGTCCTTCCGAACGTTTGATCTGGCCTCCCAGCTTCTGGATTTCGCTCTCCAGCGCCGCGATTTGCGCCTCCAGCGCGCGCGCTTTATCCGAAATCAAATCAGGCTTCTTGAATGCCATGAAACACTCTTATTTTCTTATCAACAACGCCAGAAACAACCCCAGCGCCACCAATGCCACCACCACCAGGGGCCAGGTCAATGCCAGCCCCAGGCGGCAAAGCTGCCCAAAACCCATGCCCCCCAAAGGCCATGCCGCGCCTGAAACGCTCTCCGGCGCGGCCACGGCGGCAGCAGGTTTTTCTCCCCCCAAAAGCGGGAGTTTCAACCGCGCGGAATTCCACTCCATGCGCCCGTTCTCGACGGTGGTCAGAGCGCGCGTCAGTTCCACCTGGAAGTTTTCCTTGGTCCAATGCTCATCCCGGATGGCCTGGATTTTCTCCAAGGCCAGCCGGAAATCCGCCAGGGTCTTGCTCATTTGCTCCAAATCCCGGCGCGCGGAAAATTCGGCCTCCTCCAGCAAACCCACCCCCCGCGTCAGGTTCTGCAACATCTCCTGCCGGCCGGTCACAAATTCATTCTGGCGCCGGCGCAATTCCTCCAGGCTGGACCTCTCGCGCTCCAATTCCTCCTGCGCGCGCTTCAACTCCACAAGCCTTTGCTGGGCTTCCACCACCTTCCGCTCCACATCGTCCCGAGGCGTCCCGTCATTCAGGGCCGACTTGGCATGAAGAAAATCTGCATTCATAAATCCGGTGGTTTCGAGTTCGCCTGGCACCTTTCCAGTCTAATTTGCGCCCGGACTGGTGTAAAGTGGGTTTAAAAGGGCACATCTCAGCTTTAAGGCTGGCGAAGGTGGCGCGGAGGGAAAATAAAGCGGTTGGTTTGAAACCATTTCGAGCCTCGAAGGAATGGGCCATTTCAAGCGCATCCACCAACCCAGCGCCTCTGGTTTCCTCGCCCCGCCAGCGCAGCGCGGGTAGAGGATTATGGAGAGGGGAACCCGCAAACAGACATCGCGATCAACGAACCCTCTCACATCCTCAAAGCTCAGTGCCACCCCTCCCCGACCCTCTCCATCAATCAGGATTGATGGAGAGGGAGAAAAAAACACTGGGTTTGCGGAGGTTTTTGAAATTTGAACCGCCGGGGGGGAGACTTGCTCAAAAACCGAGATGCGCCCGGAATAAAAAACCCTTGAATCGGAATCATTGACCGTCGCAGTCGTCCCTGATAGCCTTCCCCGGCTTGGATTTGATGAACTCCGCCCTCAACCAGCATGTATTGGTATTGAACCGGCTTTGGCAGGCTGTCAATGTCTGCACGGCTCGAAGAGCCCTCACACTCCTCTTCCAAGGCCATGCCCAGGTGGTCTTGGACAATCCAGATGGTTCATTCCGCACCCTCAATTTTTCCGAGTGGCGCGATGTTTCCTCCAATGCCCCGCATGAGGATTCCGTCCACGGCATCTCTTTTCGCATCCGCGTCCCCAGGATCATCCTCCTCTTCATGTACGATCGCATGCCCAAAAAAGAGGTCAAATTCACGCGACACAACATTTTTGAGCGCGATCAGAATACCTGCCAGTACTGTGGCAATGTATTTGACCGCAAAGATTTGAACCTGGACCACGTGATGCCCCGCGACCGGGGCGGACCCACGTCCTGGGAAAACATCGTCTGCTCCTGCATCCGTTGCAACACCCGCAAGTCCAACCGCACACCTTACGAGGCTGGCATGTGCCTGGTGCGAAAACCCAAACGCCCCAAATGGCGTCCTTTCGTTCAAATCAATTTCACCCTCCACCGCCACGATAGCTGGAAACATTTCGTGGACTTGGCCTATTGGAACGTCGAACTGGGCGAGGATATCTCAAATTAGCCCGGGGCGCTCTTGGCTTATTATCGCCTCCCTTCCTTCCGCTTCTCAGATTTTCTGTTTCCCCTGGCGACGCGTTGACTTGTCTCCCGTTTTTGGTAGTTTCTTCCACGCTCGATCGTGGCGCATTCGTCTATCGGCTAGGACGTGGCCTTCTCAAGGCTGAAAGAGGGGTTCGATTCCCCTATGCGCTACCAGTCTGATGTTTAGTCAATGAATCCAGTGCTTTTTCGAGTTTTAAGGGTTTCAAAACTTGATTTTCAGCCAGTCTCCTGGCGAAACACGAGGATCGGTTCAAAAAAAAATCCCATCGCGTAAAAAAACGCATGTTGCCATGAAAGCTTCTGAGAGACTGTGTGAAAAGTGGGAAGGGTGCAGCGACAGCGAATTTTGGTCTCGATCCTCCATTTCGGCATCCTGTCCATCCTGTCCATCCTGTCCATCCTGTCCATCCTGTCCATCCTGTCCATCCTGTCTCAATTTCCTGCCGGGATCGCCATGAAGGCTTTGGACAGTACAAACAGGATTTATAGGATCAAATCCTTTGGCAGCGATTTGGGGCAATACATCCGCGTCTTGGGTTAAAATTCAAACCGCTCTGCTCCAAAATCCAGAAGCAGTCCAATCTCAATGCCGGTGGCCGAAAGATAATTGACCCGTTCCACCTCCTGGTCCGGCTCGATTAATGGGTTGGCCTTCTCCCATTCAACCTTCAATTCAGCCTTGTACAATTCATGCGCCAGCGCCTTTTATCAGTTCTCGATCCTCCATTTCGGCATCCTGTCCATCCTGTCCATCCTGTCCATCCTGTTCATCCTGTCTCAATTTCCTGCCGGGATCGCCATGAAGGCTTTGGACAGTACAAACAGGATTTACAGGATAAAATCCTTTGGCAGCGATTTGGGGCAATACATTCGCGTCTTGCGTTAAAATTCAAACCGCTCTGCTCCAAAATCCAGAATGCCTTGATGGCTGGGTCATTCCCGATCAGACGTTGGGCGTGCGCAGCAATTCTTCCACCACCCGGGCGGCTCCGTATGAGTCCTCGCCCGGCTGCATGAATCGGGCGACGTTGGCGATATCCAGCCCTGCCGTCACCAATGGGAGCGTCATGTCATCGGAAGAATTGATTTGCGGAAGCCCAATGGTGGCCAGCAATCCGTTGCATACACATTCCCGACCCCTGGTTTCATCAAGCGCCCCGCCCTTGCGCACATATTCCTCCACCGGTTCCGCCGGGCAGCGATAGCCAATGGATCCATCGGCCCGCCTGTAGGCGCGCCGTAAAAAACCAAGGTCACAAAGCCGGGTCCGCCCGGATCGAGACTCGGGATCAGACATCGTTCCAGGCAATTGAACCACCTTGAAAGGAAAACCCGTGGGCGAAATCAGGGGATCCGTGAATACCCTTAGCCTCTCGGACTGCCCTAGTTTCAGGATTTTTTGCTTCAACCCGGCATCCAGTCCTGATTCTGCGCTGAAGGCAAAGGCGGTTCCCACCTGGATGCCCGCCGCACCCAGTTCCAACGCCATTGCCAGCTTCCCGGCTGAGCCGCAGGATCCCGCCAGCCAGAATGGAAGGCCCAGTTCGCGGATTTTGTCCAGGTCCGGCGTGTCGCGCAGCCCGTATATGGGCTCGCCTGCGTCGCTCAATCGCATGGCGCCGCGCGGAGGGGCGTTATGGCCGCCGGCCGTCTCGTTCTCCACCACGAAACCATTGACCTGTCCATTGGATTTGCGCGCCAGCGTGATTGCCAGCGTCGCAGAGGCCACCACCGCCAGAAATAGCGGACGCTTGAGAACCGGTGCAGGTCCCCTGAAGAAGTCGGCAGGATCAAATGCCAAGTGGTGTTCCTCACCCGGCAAAGCCCCCTCCACATCCACCTTGAGCAAGGCCTTTTCACCGCAGGCCAGACTATCCAAAACCCCGGGAATATGACGTGGAATCCCGGCGCCCATCAGCACATAATCCACCCCGGCAAGCATCGCGCCAAAAATGGATGGGAGGGTGGGAAATTGAATTTTCTCCAGGAAATTAATGCCCACCGCGCCTTGATGGCCTTCCTTTGCCAGGAACACCTCCACGAAATTGGCCGCCA
>DAIDJC010000264.1 GCA_027451565.1 Limisphaerales bacterium
TGGAAGGTGGCCCGGCCAAACCGTTGCCAGGCAATGGTGGTGTAAGCCGTGAAAAAGAGGACTCCCAACGCCAGCGCCGGAAGGAGCACCGCGAGAAGCAAGCCAATGGAACTGCGATGAAGCAACGGCGGAAGAGCCACCAATGAAAGAACTGCCAGCGCCAGGCTCCAAAGCCCGACGATGATCCAAACCAGAACAACTGCCTTGCGCGAAAAATTGCGGATCCTGCCATCCGCCCATTCCTTCCGTTTCAGCCATGGCGCCCGGTCATCATCTGGAATCTTGGCATGGGCCTGAATAGCCATTTTCTTGGCGTTAATTCCCAGAATGAGAGCCATCAGGCCTCCGCATACCACTGCGGCGCTGAGCAATCCGGTGGCTTTTTGCCGGTTCAAACCACCCAGCAGGCCATCGTGAACCAGCAAGATGAGTGCAAAAACACCCATCAGGCCAAAGGGCGCACAAAGCAGGACGACTCGCAGACGGGCGGCTTTCGGATTAACCGGTTGGCTATCTTTGTCCTTAAAAATGAATCCCATAAACCTCATTGATGAACCGCGCTCGAAATCCTGTTTTCATCCTCTTAAATTAGGGAAAAAGGCCCTTTCAAGCCAGTATTAAGATTCCGAGTCCAGACAGTCTGCTGCGTTCGATGCAGGTCAGATTTGCTCACGATGCCGTTCGGGTGCGCCGGAAAACCTTGCCCATCTCGGCCTGGTCCACCGGTTTGACCAGCATTTCGTCTATGTTGACGTGCGGCGGCCGGCTGGCCACCCAGACCATGATTTCGGCAATGTCCACGGCGAGCAGAGGATTCATTCCCTCGTAAACCTCCGCGGCGCGCTGGCGGTCACCCTTGAAACGAACGATGGAAAATTCCGTTTCCGCCAGACCCGGGTCAATGCTGGAGATTCGAATGCCGCTGCCCAGCAGTTCGTGCCGCAGCGCCCGGCTGATCTGGCGTTCCCCGGCTTTCGCGGCGCAATAGGCTGCCCCTCCGGCATAGGCGGTATGCCCGGCCACGGAACCCACATTCAAAATGGTCGCCCCCGCATCCTTTGGCATCAAAGGCAAAGCGGCGCGGGTCATTCGCAGCAAACCCAGCACATTGGTCTGCATCATGGTTTCCCAGTCTGAATCCAGCGCCTTGGCCACGGGATCCAACCCTACGGCGCCCCCGGCGTTGTTCACCAAAACATGAAGAGGCCGGCCCTTCAGAATCTTCGACACCCATGACATAAAAGTTTCAACGCTGGCGGTGGATGAGACGTCCAGGGGATGAAACACGGCTTGCGGCGAGCCGCATTTCAACGCTGTGCGCGACACCCGTTCCAGATGTCCCAGCCGCCGCGCTCCCAGGAACAGCCGGCAGCCGCAGGCGCCAAATGCCTTTGCGGCCGCAGCCCCAAAACCGCTTGAAGCGCCAGTGATCAATACCCATTTGTTTTTCAGCGAAAATTTCATAAGCCTGTTTTTGGGCCAATCTCCCCGGTGAGCCTCAGAGAAACTCCGTGAGTTTTTGCCCTGTCTGCGCTTGGAATGATCATGGGCGCGATGGTCCTTTGTCCATTCATTTTATCCTGGCAGCGCCCAGCCCGACTGGGGAAATGACCGCGTCCGGCGTCCGGAGGAGGCATCTTCCGGCATGAAACATGTCCACGATGGACCGAGCGGCATGTGTTCTGGAAGACATCCAATTTGTGCCGCGCGAACGAAGCCCCAAGGCAGATGGCTTTGCGGAACAATTTCGAGGAAAAGTTACAGGAAGTGAAGGGGGCGGAACAGGACCTTGTCCATTTTTGGCGGGAATGGTGGAGCCTAGGAGGCTCGAACTCCTGACCTTCTCATTGCGAACGAGACGCTCTACCAACTGAGCTAAGACCCCATTCCCACGCGTGCGCCGACCGGTTTTACCTGCCACAGCTACCAAACCCAGCGGACGAAGCGTGCTTCATTAATAGCACCTGCCAATCCGGCAAGGCAAGCGCAAACAGCACGGACGATTGGCGATGGTCCATTGCCAGATATTGGGTCCAGCGGCAGGGCCGGACAATCAATGCCATTGGTAGGTCAATGATGCAAAAATGCCGTTGGCTGAATAATTGTTGGCGCTTGCAACGCCAGGCTCCTCGTACTGGGAAAATTCAAAATGAATGGCGCCCCCCAGGTTTTCGGTGAACTGACGGCTTAAGCCGATGATGAAATCCTGCCGGGTGTAATCGAGTCCGGCTGGAACTCCTGCAAAGGCGTTGTTTTGGGCATAGTTGGCATGGGAAAAATTGCAGGCGAGTTGCAGCTTGGTTTTGGGATTGAAAGAGTAGTTTGCGGATGCAATGAGGGTGTAGATTTCCCCCTGGTAAGGCACGATGGAAGGATCATTATTATCCGCAGTGCTGGTCCGGGAACGGCTATAGGTCATGGAGCCGGATAGAAACAACTTGCGTGTGGGCGTGATCGTGGCGCTGACTCCAAAGGTTTGAAGCTCGCAAATGCCATCAGCTATGGTGCCGCCTTGCGAAACCAGGGTTTGCACGGTGGAATCATAGGCGGGGTCTGTCCGTGTTTGGTATTGGGTGTCGGTCAATTGGTAGGTCAAGGTGGTTTTAAGCCAGGAGGCAGGGTGGAGCACCAGTTTGGTTTCAAATTGGGCGCTCGAAATTAATCGGTTCAAGATGAAGGAGGGGTAACCGTTGGTGGGGCTGCCCATTCCGTCAAAGACTCCATTGAGCTGGTTGTAGGCCGTGTCGCTGAAATGCTCACTGCCTTGTGTCACCAGGTCGGCCCAGTTCCAGGGGGAAGTGTCCAAACCAGCCTTCAAATCATAGCATAAATTATTCGCGTCCGTGTTCCGCTCAATGTCACTGCCCGCCACGCCAGTGTTCTGGGCCTGGTAAATGCCGTAGGCATCCTCGTTGATCCTTGATTCCGCAAACAGGGAGGTAAAGGGAATGCGGGTGTAGCGCACCTCGGCATTTTGCATGGCTTTCACCTCCTCCAGGCTGGAGTTGGCGGGCGTGTTGATCCCCAGGTCCAGGTCCGGCACGCTTTCGCCAAATCCTTCCTCGCGCGTCCATTCCTCCTGGGCGCCCAGCACGAGGGCCAATCCATTGAACGGGGTGAGGAGGTTCGCAACACTGAAAATTTGGGATTCCCGGCCCAGGCTGATTTTTGAGCTTTGCAAAGAATTGTTGAAACTGAAGGCGGGGATGGTGTTGGCCTGGTTGAAATAATCTCCGCCGCTGAGCCGCGAATAATAATAACCGGCATCCAACAACCACCAATCCCGGATATGCCTGCTCACGGTGAGAGTGTCAACGCCCTGCACCTGCTGGTAATGATCCGAAGTGCTGATGAACTGGCCAGGAATGACGCCTCCTGTGAGAATGCCTGATTCCATGCCATCGTTGGCATGCGAAAAGAAATCCAGACGGCTGTAGTTTTCCAGGTTCCAATCGTCAAGGGTTTTGGAAATATCCAGTTTAATGGAGTGGGTTTGCTCGTTGAGGGATTGTGAGGAGGCGAGGATGTTTTTGCCGTTGTCAAATCCCCAATCCAAGGTGGATTCCATTCCCTTTCTGTACTGGTATTCATAACCCAGCGTCATAAGAGGCCACCCGGGATGATCCAGCCCAAGGTCAATCCAGGCATCTCCATTGTCCACATACAAATTGGGGTTGGGATTGGCAGGCGGAGCCGCCACCAGCGGATCAAACCCTCCGTCCTGCGCATAATATTTTCGCCATTGATCAAACCCGGCATGGATGAATCCACGCCCTGTCTTGTCCAGGGATAGTTTAAAACTCAGGTCTTGTTCAGGCAGGAGCACATGCCCATCCAAGGTCATATTTTCATCGGGACTCAATTGTTCCTTGGCTGAAAACGAATCCATCCCCGCGGAGAATCCGTTTTGGACACCCTGCAATTCCCTGAATTTGCCTGAATTTCCCGAGACCATGTAGTCCTGAAAGCCGGGAGAAGCGGTCCCGGTGAAGGATTGAGCCTGGGGAGTGGACCCCCAGGCAAGGCCTTCATCAATCCATTCGCGAAGTAACTGAATCTGGGTTGGCGTGAGGCGGGAGCCTGCATCTGCCGGGGGCATGACCATGTCCCGCACCTTGCCGGTGACGTAGGCGATCAACATGCTTTGATCGCTGTGGCCAACCACAAGGTCATTGGTGTTGAGATCGCCACCCTCCAGGGCGCCCTCACGGTAATCCAGCCGGAAATCGCTTTGCGGTTT
>DAIDJC010000265.1 GCA_027451565.1 Limisphaerales bacterium
AGGATGGAACCATTGAGAAAATCTGGCCTGGGGTAAAACCAGAGGAGCATGCAGCGGAAGTTTTGGCGAGCCTTTGACATCAGGTGGTTTTCAGCCAAAACCTCCCTATTCCACCCCAGTTGTGTCCAGCATGACCACGATATCCTTCTTTTCCCGGGCTTGGTATGGGGCATCCATTGAAGAGTTTCTTGCGACTGGCGCAGAAAGTGTTCTCGGCAAACTGGCAGCCAACTGTGACTGCGATTTGATTCCAAACCAGCGTGATGCATGGCTCGCCCAGATTGATATTCTTCGGGGACAGCTTGCGGGAATAAATGGGACGGTGTTCTTTGAGTTCAGCATTCCACGGATGGGGCGGCGCGTTGATGTGGTTCTCCTGATAGGGCCTGTTGTTTTTACCTTGGAGTTCAAAGTGGGCGAGCGGGAGTTTCAAAGCTCAGCCATTGAGCAGGTGTGGGACTACGCTCTTGACCTCAAAAATTTTCATGAGGCCAGTCATGAAGTCTCCATTGCTCCCATCCTGATAGCCACGGACGCGCATGCGACTGCATCGCCGCGATTTGAAGCTGATTCAGACAAGGTGTTTCGTCCAGTGACGATCAATCGGGACGGGTTGAGGCGTGCATTGAGCGCCTGTTTGGAAACTGTTTCAGGTTCAGCGATCAATGCCCAAATCTGGGAAAAAGCATCGTATCGGCCAACACCGACAATTGTTGAGGCGGCACGTGCGCTCTATGCCCGGCACTCGGTTGAGGCTATTGCCCGATTTGATGCAGGTGCGAAAAACCTTGGGGTCACGTCCCGCCGCATTGAGGAGCTTGTGGATGAAGCGCGCGCCGGGAAACTAAAAATCATCTGCTTTGTCACAGGCGTTCCAGGCGCTGGAAAAACCTTGGTCGGTCTAAACGTCGCAACACAAAGGCGCGAAGCAGAGCAGCCAACCCACGCGGTTTTTTTATCGGGCAATGGTCCGCTGGTGGCAGTTTTGCGGGAAGCTCTTACTCACGATGAGTTTGCGCGGCGCAAACTGAAGGGCGAGAAGGTACGAAAGGGAGCCATCGGCGAAAGTATCAAGGCTTTCATCCAGAATGTTCACCATTTTCGCGACGACGGCTTGATTGACTCTGGCCCTCCAGCCGAGCATGTTGTCATTTTTGATGAGGCCCAACGGGCTTGGAACCTGAGGCAAACTGAAAGTTTCATGCACCGGAAGAAGAAACGTCCCGACTTTGGCATGTCGGAACCCGAGTTTTTGATTTCTTACATGGACCGCCATCAAGATTGGGCCGTCATTGTTTGTCTGGTCGGCGGAGGGCAGGAAATCAACACAGGCGAGGCTGGTATCGAGGCCTGGCTGGATGCCGTGCACAAACGGTTCAGCAACTGGCAGGTGTTTGTGTCCTCACGGCTCACTGATTCGGAATATGCAGCGGGTGGAGCTTTGGAGCGTGTAAGAAGCGGTGGTTCAGCTTGCTTCGAAGATTCGCTGCATCTCTCCGTCTCGATGCGCTCCTTCAGGGCGGAAAATGTTTCTGCATTTGTGAAGGCGCTGCTCGATTGCGAGCAGCAGCATGCCCGCGAATATTTTTCCCAATTGGCGAATCGTTATCCGATTGTGCTCACACGCGACCTGGTGGCAGCAAAGGATTGGATCCGGGCCCGCGCCCGAGGCTCTGAGCGTTTTGGCTTGGTGGCGTCCTCGAAGGCAATGAGATTAAAGCCCCATGCCATTGACATTCGTGTATCCGTTGACCCAGTGCACTATTTTTTGAGCGAGCGCCATGATACCCGTTCGAGCTACTACCTCGAAGATGTCGCCACTGAATTTCAAGTGCAAGGCCTGGAACTTGACTGGGCTTGCGTGACTTGGGATGCGGACTTTCGCTTCAATGGCTCCGGATGGACTTTTCACGACTTTCGAGGCGACCGTTGGTGTAACATCATGAACCAGGACAACCGGGTTTTCTTGCGGAATGCCTACCGGGTCTTGCTTACGCGTGCGCGGCAAGGCATGGTTATTTTCATCCCGGCGGGTGACCTGAATGATCCCACCCGCCCGCCTGCTTTCTATGATGTAACTTTCAACTATCTAAAGGGTTTGGGGATTCCCGAAATAACCCAGGCTTGAAGCATGTTTGATTGGGGGTTGGTTTTCTTTCCCTTTAAAAGGTTTTGGAGTGGGTGCCGGGCATGCCAGACCCGGGTTGGTGGGGTGAAAATTCACCGGCGTGGCTTACAAATCGCAGACAGGGACTTCCAACCTCATCGCCCAATTTGCTTCGAACTGTGTCCCCTGTGACTCGTGAAAGCGCCGACATGAATCATTTCCCGGCAGGGTCGCAACTGGGTTGGTGATGCCAAAGTGGTGGTGGAGGTGGACAATCCGCTGAAACGTGTCGAAGGAGGACGGAGATTTCATTTATTTGCAATTTGACCGCAGGCGGGGGTCTTCGTAGAATAAGATTCCGTTTTGGAACGGTATCCATATGCGACACACCATATCAGTCTTGGTTGAAAACCGCTTCGGAGTGCTGACCCGCGTGGCCGGCCTCTTTAGTGGGCGCGGTTACAACATTGACACTCTGAACGTGGGGCCCACGCAAGACCCCAAGCTCTCCCGGATGACTTTGGTCACCCACGGGGACGAAGCCACCATTGAACAAATTGTCAAACAGTTGAACAAACTGCCTGACGTCATCAAGGTGCAGGATTTTCGTGCTGGCGAGGCGGTGGACCGCGAATTGGTGCTGGTGAAAGTGGGCGTGGACTCCAAAAGCCGGGCCGAAGTGATGCAAATCACCGATATATTCCGCGCCAAAATCGTGGATGTCCAACCCAAGTCGCTGACCATTGAAATCACGGGAAATGGCAGCAAGGTGGAGAAGTTTTTGGATCTCATGGTGGTCTTTGGAATTCAGGAAATAAGCCGCACCGGTCAGGTGGCGTTACCACGAAATTAATTAAAATCGCAGAGCGCCGGATCCGGTTCAAAACTGCAAAAATCTATTTATGGCAAAAGTCTATACTGATAAAGATGCCGATCTCGGCGTGTTAAAAAACAAAACCCTGGCGGTGTTGGGATTCGGTTCCCAAGGCCACGCTCATGCCCTCAACCTCAAGGACAGCGGGTTGAAGGTTGTCATCGGCCTTTATGAAGGCAGCAAATCCATTCCTGTCGCCAAGGAAAAGGGTTTTGAAGTGCTGCCCACCGCCGAGGCGGTGCGTCGGGCCGATGTCATCATGGTGGCTTTGCCGGACACTAAACAGGCCGCAGCGTATGAAAAAGATATCCTGCCCAATCTGGCCAAGGGCAAAACCCTGGTTTTCTCCCATGGGTTCTCCATCCATTTCAAAACCATCGTGCCACCGAAAAATGTGAATATCATCATGGTGGCACCCAAGGGCCCCGGACACACTGTGCGCCGCCAGTATGTGGAAGGCAAAGGAGTGCCATCCCTGATTGCGGTGTACCAAAACCCGGGCAAGGATGCCAAAAAAATAGCCCTGGCCTGGGCCAAGGGTATCGGCGGCACGCGTGCTGGCGTGATCGAAACTAACTTCCGCGAAGAGACAGAAACGGATTTGTTCGGTGAACAAACCGTGCTTTGCGGCGGCGCCAGCGCTTTGGTGCAGGCTGGTTTTGAGGTTTTGGTGGAAGCCGGTTACTCTCCGGAAATGGCTTATTTTGAATGCCTGCACGAGCTCAAACTCATTGCAGACCTGATGAACGAGGCAGGCATCAGCGGCATGCGCTTTTCCATTTCTGAAACTGCCAAGTGGGGTGACATTACTGTGGGTCCCAAAATCATTGATGCCAGCGTGAAAAAACGCATGAAGGCCGCGTTGAAGGACATCCAAAGCGGCAAATTTGCCAAAAATTGGGTCAGCGAATACAAGGGAGGCTACAAAAAATACAATGCCCTACTCAAAAAGGGTGAGAAACATTCCATTGAAAAAACCGGCGCCAAACTCCGCGCGCTCATGCCCTGGATGGGGCGCAAAAATATCAAGGGTGCCCAGGCGGCTTACTGATCATTTCCCGATCCCCGCGAAGGCCGCCGGCACCCCCGGCGGCCTTCCCATTTCATGATTTTAGAAGGTGCTTGCGATCTATCCCTTACCAATGTGCCCTCTACTACTTGACTGGGGCAAAGCCAGCCCACCGGTTCTTCATTTCTCCTTGCCGGTCGGCCATTCT
>DAIDJC010000266.1 GCA_027451565.1 Limisphaerales bacterium
CTGTGAACGCAAAGTCCAGCACAATCTGTTAACCCACACATTCTTAATCACTTGCCTCTCTGGCTGAATTTTCCGTGCGGACGCGCCAAACAAAGCATCGTTTCACATCGAGTTGGCTTGAATAAAGGACGCCGCCTTTGCCGATGTCCTGCCAAGGATTAAAGAATGTCAAAGCCCGGGACTGCCCTGCATGATGCCGCCATCGGCAAAGACAGTTGTCGCAGTCATGTAGCTGGACCCGTCACTGGCCAGAAACGCGACCAGACTGGCAATTTCCTCCGGTTTGGCCATGCGCCCCAGCGGGATGGCATTATTCAACCGCTGCAAAAGTGTTGGATCCTGCATGGTGCCAAGATTGATGGGCGTGGCCACGGCGCCCGGCCCCACTCCTACGACCAAGATGTTGTGAGGAGCCAGTTCCACGCCCGCGGTTCGGGTCAACATCCGCATGCCGCCCTTGGAAAGGCAATAGGCCGTGTTTCCGGGCATGGGCCAATCTTCATGAACTGATGAAATGTTGATGATGCGCCCGCCGCCGCCCTGCTTGATCATTTGCTGCGCGGCGAGTTGGGTGCCAAAAAAGGCGCTCTTGAGGTTGATATCCATCACCTTGTCATATTGCGTCTCGGTGGTGTTGAGGATGGATGTGCGGGTTTCGACGCCGGCATTGTTGACCATGATATCCACGCGTCCGAATTCTTTCACGGCGGCGGCAAAGAGGCTTTGCAACTCGGCCACCTGGCTCACATCCGCCTTCACGCCAATGGCGCAATCGCCCAGGGCATGAATCTGCCTCTCCAATTCCTCGGTGGCCTCGGGATGTGCGACATAATCAATGACAATGTTTGCACCCTGCCGCGCCAGTTCCAAAACGATGGCCATGCCGATTCCGCTATTGCCACCGGTGACGATGGCGACTTTGCCTTTCAGATTCATGTTCAACTCCTTGTTAGACGTTTCAATTGGTTTGTTCAAAATCAAAACCCGGTCCGAGCCTGCCCGGCGCGGCTCTTCCGCGTGATGGCGAAGGATAACATGCACATGGCGAGCGCGGCAACTGTTGTTCCGCCATAGATGGAGCCCAGGTTGAATCCTGCTTGTGACTGCAGGGGTCCCACCCCGAACGCGGCCAGACCGTAGCCGGTTTCGTAAAAGGCAATGAGGCCGCCGGCCACGGATGCGGAAATGGCGGCCAATTGCGCCTGTCCGAAACTGATCACGAGTGGCAGCAGCGCGGAGCAGCCGAATCCCGCCAGGGCGAAGGTCAGCAATCCGGTGATGGGGCTGGACACCGGGGCGCAGGCGCTGGCGAGCAAGGCGGCCGCCACCACAACCGGCAAAATCCTGAAAACCAGGGCCTCGGGCAGCCATTTTTCAACCAGGGCAAAAAATATCCTGCCCAGGGTGACCATGCTCCAGAAAAGCGTCAAAACAATTGAGGACAGGGCTTTGTCCGAATGAAAATGCTGGTTCAGATACAGCGACGCCCAGTTGCCATTCATGGCCTCGCACACCCCATAAAGAAGAGAGAATGCGGCAAACAACCAGAAGCGGCTGGGAATAACGGCCTTGGTGCCGTCATTTGGATTGGGCGCGCGGACGGGCGCCGTGGATTCCCCGCTTATCGGGGACAATTTTGCGGCGGCGATAAACAGTGCCGCCATGAGCAGTCCAGCAAGCGCCGGCAAACCCCACCCTATTCCCAAACCGATGCAAACTGCGGTAAAAACCGGAGCCAACGAGGTTCCCAAACCCAGCGATGCGTTCAAGGCCAGCAGCGCCTTGTCCGCCTTTTGGGGAAAAAATGCGGAAGCGAAAGTGTTCAGCGCAGGCACGGCAAACCCGAATCCAACCCCCATGCAAGCAGTGGACAGGAGAAGGATTCCATAGGCCGCCGCATGGCGGCGCATGACAAAAAAACTCAGGACGAAAAGCACCATGGCAGCCAGATTCGCCAGCAGGCCAAGCAAAAGGATGTTTTTTGTTCCAAGCCGCCTGCGAAGGCCCGCGCCCGCCAGCGACGCCGCGGTGGCCAGCACGGTCTGCGGCAAAAAAAGGGCCCCATATTCCGTGCTGCTCAGTGCGAAATCCGAAGGACTGGCAAACACGGCCGCCGCTGCCGGATAGGTGACCAGGCCGATCCCCTGCACGACGCCGGACAAATACACAATTGCCACCTCGCTGCGGTTCGCCATTTTATTTCAAACGCTCCAGTAAGTGGTCCCCTACGCGCAACGCGTTGGCGATGGCGGTGAGGGAGGGGTTTACCGCCCCAATGCTGGGGAAAAAACTGGTGTCCACCACGTAAAGATTGTCCACCTCATGCGCCCGGCAATGGATGTCCAGCACGGATGATTTGGGATCGCGGCCAAACCTGCAGGTGCCGGATTGATGTCCCACCCCGGCCACGGGAATGTGCTTGCCCAGGTAAATATTGTTGGGAATGAGGTGCGGATGCATGTCCAAATGTTCCAGCATGGATTGCAGCTTTTTCCGCAGCCGGTTGACAGGCTCCAGGTTGGTGAACTCGTAATGCAGTTGAATTTCATTGCGGGAATTCAGCGTCACCCGGTTCTGCGGCAGCGGCAAATCCTCGCCGGTGAGCCAGAAATCCACGGCATGACGCGCCATCTGGTCCAGAGTCCAGCCCGGTGCGAACCCCGGCGCATCCCCCTGAAACATCGGCCCTTTGGATTTGCCAAGCATCTGGATGTTGCCCAATGGAAATTCCCAGTCCGGCGCGCCCCAATAAAAATCATTCACTGTCAGCGTCTTCTGGAAAACGGTTGTGTTTTCGCGTCGGGACAAAGCCACAAGCGCCATGGCATTGTGAAACATGTAATGGCGGCCCACCATGTCCGATCCGTTTGCCAGGCCCCGCGGATGCCTCTCGCTGGCGGACATCAGCAGCAGCCGCGCCGTGTTGGCTGCGCCGCATGAAACCACGACAATATCAGCGGAAAATTCTTCCCGCACCCCATTGTGCTCTGCGATCACCTTTGAAATCTCCCTGCCGCTCGCGCTGGTCTCCAGTTTCTGCACCTGGCAATTGTGCAAAAGCGTGACATTGGAATGTTCCAGCGCCGGACGGACCGCGATGACCTCGGCATCCGCCTTGGCATGGACAAGGCAGGGAAAGCCGTCACACGTGTCGCACCGGATGCAGCGGCTGCCAGGAGCATTGGCTTCATCCAATAAAATGCCGGTCGGGGCGAAGGATGGATGATAGCCCGCCCGTTTCAGGCCGTCGGCAAGCTCCTGGATGCGAGGCTCATGGCTTACGGGAGGAAAGGGGTAAGGCGCGCTGGCAGGCGGATCGGTTGGGTCGTCCCCGCGCTGTCCATGCACGTTGTAGAGTTTTTCCGCCTGGGTATAATAGGGTTCAAGGTCATCGTAGCGAATCGGCCAGTCTGGAGTTATGCCATCCGCTGTCCGGTGCGCTTCGAAATCTCCCCTGCGCAACCGAAACAAGGCCGCCCCATACATTTTAGTGGCGCCCCCAACGAAATAATGAGATCCGGGCTGGAAAGGCTTTTGGTCGTTGTCATACCAAGTGTCCTTGGAGACGTAACGATTCTTTACAAACACCTCCGTGACGTCCCAGTTTTGCTTTTCACGCGATAAAAAACCGCCCCGCTCGATGAGCAGAATTCTTTTGCCGGATGGCGCCAGCTTGAGCGCGAGCGTTCCTCCGCCTGCTCCGCTCCCTATGATAATCACGTCAAAATGGTTCGTGCTCATAAACTTAAATGGAAGGCCATGGATTTTTCCAAAGCCTCAAGAATTTGGCGGCCCGCCCCATGAATGCCGACTGATCCTGACTGGCAAGCTGAGGCTGCCTCCTCAATCATCACTGCTCAAATGCTTCCCTGTGACCTGATCATCGTTCAAACGCTGGATAGTCGCAAGCTTGGAATAAAATTTCCACACTCGCACTCGCGACCATCTCCGTTTTTCATGGGACTTTCCACCTGTGATGTTTTCCTGTTTGTTTACTATTCGTCATATTAAAGAAACCATGACCCTATTGGGGAATTCCCCTCAAAATGCAGAAACCATGCAAGGATTAATTGGTCCCTGGACAAATCAAATCCCGCCGCCAGCAGGCGCTCGCCTGGCTGGAGATGCCTTTCAGAGGGAATTCTTGGGTCAAATGGCGAAACAGAAGGGTTCGGATCATTATGGGGAAGAGCGGC
>DAIDJC010000267.1 GCA_027451565.1 Limisphaerales bacterium
GCCGCTCCCGATGGAATGCTCAGGGCATTCCCGAAACGACCGCCTGAAACGATGGAGGCAGCGCCGGTCAGCGTGCCGTTCATGGAGGAACCCCCGCTGCCCGTATTGGTAATGATGCTGCCTGCACCATTGCCAGCAGCGTTTTCAAAGGAGAAATGGAGCAAAGGGGTTGGCAGGGGCTGCAATTCGAGAGAACCCTGGCTCACTGTTGTCCAACCGGTGTAACTGCTTCCAGGACCGACTGCAAGGGTGCCGCTGCCATCCTTGTTCAGCCCCATGATGCCGGAGCCATTCTCCACAACGCCGTTCAAATTGGCCATGCCACTGCCTTGGATTGTAATCGCATCCAGGTTGGTGTCCGAGCCATTGACCAGCCCGCTCAGGTTCAGCAAACCGGAATCAACCTGAACCCGGTGGCTGCCAACACCTTGGATTCCCATGGCACCAGCCAGGGTGTTGGCACCCGCCAGACTTTCAATCTCAGGCGCTGAACTGTTCCGCCCGCTCATGCCAAACGCCTGGGGAAGTATCACATCGCCGCCTGTTCCATCCACCTGCAAAGTCGAAACACCTGTTCCGCTGTTACGAAACTGAATCGCGCTGGCAGCACCCATGGCGGCGGCGCTCCTCAGCAGAACCGTTCCGTCGTTCGCCGAAGCGCTTCCGCTGTCCACATTGACGACCCCGGAAAACGCGTTTGTACCCGATAAAACAAGCGTTCCCGCGCCGCTTTTGGCAAAACCGTTGTCCCCCGCCAATGGCACGGCGAGGGTGGCGGTGTTTTGAAGAACTGAAATGGCGGGCGAATTGGTTGAGCCGGAATCCAAAGTCAAAGTATTGGTTCCAGCCAAGGTCCAGTCATTGGAGCCGGAAGGGTCCCCAAACGCCAGTCCGCCGATTGTCCTGGCACTGTCGAGAGTCACGGTCCGGGCAGCGCTGATGTTAATGGCGCTGAAATCAGCCGAATAATCCACGCCATTGCCACCGTTGGCCGGCAGCCCGTTGTCCCAGTTGTTTGAAACGCTCCAATCACCGTCCGCATCATTCGTCCAGATACCACTGGAAAAAGGCGGCAAGGACGAAGGCTGGTTGGTGTAAAGCCCGGCAATTTGTGCGGCTGTCATCGCGTAGTCAGTGATTTCAACGCCATCAAAACGCCCGTTGAACAACGGGTCGGCGGGGAACTGGCTTTTGCCCAGGTAATTTTTTGCCGGACTGAATTCCGAGGGCAGGTTGGTAATGCCGCTCGTGGAGGCGGCCAGCCTGCCGTTCACATAAAGCGATTCAACACCCCCACCCAGTGTGACCGCCACATGCTGCCATGATCCCACTGTCAAAGGGCTGGTTTCAACAATTTGCTCGCCATTGCCATTATTGATGGCGAAACGCAGGGTGCCACTGCCCGAGCTTGGCGTAAGGAAAAGGTAATGCGAGGTGTCGTTGCCAAAGTCAAAAATGCGCTGCCACGCCGCCCCGCCATTCCAATAAACCCAACCTGAATAGGTAAACGCGGGCGCGCCGGCGATATTGGCGGGGAGTTGCACAAAATTATCCATCCCATCCAGGACTATCGCATGGGCCTGGCTGTTGTGGCCGATGGCAAAGGATGGCGCGCTGGATGCCAGCGCATTGTTACAATAGCCAGAGGAGTCCTCCGTGTTGCTCGCAAATAGGAATTGAGCGATTCCGCGCGTGGGATTGGCCGGCAAGGCCTGCGAATAGGACAGCGCGGACACCGTGTTGCTGTAAGTCACTCCCGCAGGCGTGACGGTATTGCTGCTGGTGACAAGCGAGCGGGGATCCTCCACCCAGTTATAAAACGCATAACGCTCCACAAACGGGGTGGATTCAAGCATGCTGACCATCGCGGCAACGCACGCCTGCTGTTGGGCATAGGTCGGCACAGGCCAGGGATTGTTGTCAGTCCAGTTTGCCCCGTTGTTCCATTCAGTCACCCAGATGGGCCGGTGCGTGTTGTTATAGACGTTCAGTAGAAAATTATACATTTGCGAGGCGCAGGCGGCGGGGTTGGCCGGGTTGTTGGCCTGGTAATAATGGATCGGCACAAAATCCACCCGCAATCCATCGGCATTCGCCTGCTGCATGAATGGGAAAAGCCAACTGGCGGGGCCGCCATCCGACACCGCAGGCGCCCCCACCCTCAAGCCGGTGGCCAGCAAATCACCCCAGGAGGAAATCGCATTGCTAACGGAAAGGTTCGCTTGGTTGGCTTGGTCAGGTTCATTGTAGCCCAACAGGGTGTTGATGCCCAGGGCCTGCCAATTCTGGTTGAGCGGCGGCCATCCCTGGTTCTGGCGGATGGCCACATATTCCAAATCACTCGTGGAACTTTGGTCAATATTCCAGTCGTACCACCAATTCACATTCAACCAACTGATGCCTGGGTTCCCCGCGATTCCTTTTTTACTGACCCACCGCCAGGGTGTGACATAAATGAATTTTACCTGTTGATTCAATGTGGCAGGCAACACACCCAACTCCAGGTCCCCATCCTGCGCCACATAACACTGGCTGTTATTTTTGCCATCAGCCGACGCGGCCAGAACCACCTGGTAACCCCGCTTCAATTTGAATGAGCCAAATCCTGCAATGTTGGCACCCGTGTAGTAAGTCCATTGGCTGAGTTGGTTGGATGTTCCGCCAAACTGGGGCTGGCCAAAAAGGGTCAGCGGCTGAAAGGACGGGGATTGGGGAATGATCACCGAGCCATTTTGGGCGTACTCCACCACACGCACGTTGCCATTCGCCACCGCTGCGGCTCCATTCACATGCACCTGGCCAAGATAGGATGACTGAACGACCGAAGGCTTGATCCCCGGCAAAAAAAGCCAGGCGTCCGATGAATTCAAATTGACCAGGCACCCTGAAAGGGGCGTGGATGAATTGGTCACCCATAATTCGCTCCTCCCACTCATGGTCACAGTCGCGCCGGAAAGGGACGCGTATTTTTGCACGCCGCTGGTGATGGTCAGAACCTGGGCGTGACCTGCCGCTGCCAACCCTGCCGCAACTGCGAGCAGAAACCATTTGAATGTTTTTAATTTCATGGAAAATCAGGGATAAACCAGGCGGTAAAATGCCGCCGGACTCAAGTCGTTGATCGGGACGTAAACTTGGTTTGTCGTTTGCGAGAACCCCACCGTGGTCCAATCAGCCGGATTAACGCTCAAGCCCAGGTTCAAATGATTGGTCTGCATCAAGAGACGCCAGCCAATATGGTCGGATGGCCAGAAGAGGTTCAGGTTGGTCCCGCTCACGGTCCAGGACAGGTTGGTTGCCGCGAGCGAAATCAAGCTGGCCACGGTGATTTTCCCATTTTCTGCCAGGGTGTTGGTCCAATACAAATGACTTCCCAACGGCGGCAGGTTTACCGTCGCAAAACTGCCCCCGTAAGTCGTGGCGCTGAATAACTGGAACGTGTCCCCTGCCTGGAGCGGCGCGCCAAGGTTTGTCACCTCCAACACACCGCCGCCGGTGAATGTGCCTGACGTCAACGCAATGCGGTCATTCAGATAGGCGCCTCCGTTCCGATTGATTTTCATGAGGGTCATCCCGTTTAGAACCGGCGTGTTGCTCAACGTCAGTGTGCCAATGGCGCCAACAGAAGGCCCGGGCGAGAGAGTGCCTCCGGATTGAATGGTTACCGTTCCACCAATCATTCCGCCACCGCCCAAGGTCGCGCCATTGGCCACGGTCACATTCCCACCGCCGGTGGATCCATCCACCAGAAACGTGCCATTGCTCACCGTTGTGCTGCCGCGATAGGAGTTCGCCCGCGTGACTGTCAGCGTTCCAGCGCCAACTTTTGTCACGGACTCCAGACCGGAATCAGAAATAACTCCTCCAAAAACCGTGCTGTTGGCGTCCCCCAGGGTGAGGTTGCCCACCGCGGCTGCGTCATCGCCCAGAACCAAATTGCCTGTCCCGGACAAGGAACCCATGGCTTGAGAAAGCCCGTTGATGTCCAGAATAGCCCCGGAAGCCACAGTCACGTCTGTGGCAGCGGGCAACACCGGCATGCCCGTGCTGTTTCGCCCATAAAGCGACTGGACCTGGGCCTGACTTAACGCGCTATTGAACACATAAACCTCGTCAATTAATCCATTCAAGCCAATATCCTGGTCCCCGGTGTCGGGCGAAC
>DAIDJC010000268.1 GCA_027451565.1 Limisphaerales bacterium
CCGCCGATACCGAAGCCCATAATCGTCCGGGCTGCGATCAGCCACACAATGTTCTGGCTTAGTGCGCTCATAATGGCACCAATCGCCATCAGTCCCGCTTCTACGCCGTAAATTCTTTTGCGCCCCACCACATCCGCCAGCCGCCCATGCCGGTCTGGCGCGTGAAGCTCGCGTACCGTTGCGCCCAATGAGAGGATGCGCACGATCAAACCCGATGGCCGGGCGAGGGTGTGCTCAATCACTTCCTGCCCGTCCGGCAGTTGGCCAAAGGTTTGGCGGGAAATGGCAGGGTTGCCAGGATTGCCAGGTTTCATGCGCAGCGCTTTTTAGAATTCATCAAAGGCGATTTGTTCCTCCGGGACCTTGAATTTGGCCAGCATCCCGGTTGCGGCACGGATCATGGCAGGCGGTCCGCACAGGTAATACTCCACCCCGGTCGGATTATGATGCGCAGCCAGGTATTGCTGTTTTAGGACGTCGTGAATGTGCCCAACAGGCCCTGCCCAGCCATCCTCCGGCAAAGGCTCCGAGAGCGCCACATGAAAGGTGAATTGTGGAAACCGGGCTGCCAGGCCCTCAAAATAATCCTGGTAAAAAATCTCCTGCCGCGATCTTGCGCCATACCAGAGGCTCACCCGTCGCGTGGTTTTCAGGGTTTCAAATAAATGGGATATATGCGAGCGCAGCGGCGCCATTCCAGCCCCGCCGCCCACATAGACCATCTCCGCTGCGCCGGGTTTGATATGAAAACTTCCAAATGGTCCAATCGCCGACACCTTGTCCCCCGGCTTGAGCCGGTGCACGTAGGCGGACCCGGCGCCAGCCAGGCAATCCTGGCCCTGAGGCGGCGTGGCTATCCTCACGTTAAACCTCAATTCCCGGTCCGTGGCAGGATTGGTGGCCAGCGAATAATTGCGCCGAATGGGAATTCTATTTTCGGAGCGGAAATCATGGACATGCCTCGCCTGCCAGACGGCGGAGTAGGGTGGTTTCACTTCAATCTCGCGAAACGAAATTTCTCCATAGGCTGGAATTTCCAGTTGTAAATAATCGCCGGGTTGATAAGGGGGAATATCCGTTCCTGGTTCCGGCGCCAATACCAGTTCCTTGATGAACGTGGCCACGTTATCGTTCCGCAACACCCGGAAATGATGGGTCGCCGTCCCGGACGGCCTGTCACTTTTTCCAGCCGTGGAAAGGTCCAGGAAAATTTTTCCATCGTGCTCGCGTGCTGGATAAGTTTTCAGCGCCACGCAGACCGGCTGGCGTTGGGGTGATCCATCCGTAATGTCAAAACGACCGTTGTGCTTTGGGCATTCAATCAGATTTCCCTTCACCATTCCATCAGCCAGGTGGGTGTTCCCGTGCGTGCAAATGCCATCGGTGGCATGCAGGCTGCCCCCGGCTGAACGATAAATGGCGTAGGTCTTTCCCTCGTGATCAAACCGGATGACGTCCTCCAGTTTCAAGAAGGAGCTGGCGCAGATTTCTATCCATCCATTGCGCGGCTGGCCCTTGGCGGTAAAAACATGGGCGGTGGCCGGAGCTTCCCGGCGGATGGTGGGGGTGGGGAGGCTGCGTTTGACACAGTAGCCGGGGTCCTTTACCTGGCGCAACACCGCCGGAACAATCTCCCGCCAGGCATTCCACAGGCTCGTGTAGGGCGCCGGCATGTCCGATTTCACCAATTGGTGCAATTGAGGCAGATTGTGGTAGGGGACAAGCGGAAACATGTGGTGTTCCACATGGTAGTTCATGTTCCAATAAAGGTACCGGTGGATGAAATTCACATAAACCGTGCGGCAGTTCAGCCGGTGATCCAGCACGTTTTCAGCCAGCCCCGCATGCTGCGTATATCCGTAAATGGGCATCAGCCAGGATCCGTACAGGGTCGGCAACCCGATGAACATCAGCGGCAGGATGCTGTGCTCATAAACCGCCAGTCCCGACACCCCGGCGTAAATGACCAGGTAAATTCGCGCCCGGATGATGACCTTTCCATATTCGGATTCTGGTATGAAGGTCTTTTCCTCCGCGCTGATTTGTCCCGTGGCGTGCAATGTCACTTGCCGAAAATATTTTGGGATCACCTTGAGGCTGAAAAAACTCATGAACAATCCCAACAGATCGGGCGGGCGTGGCACAGCTATCTCGGGATCCCGCCCCACGATAATGGTGTCGCTGTGGTGGCGGGTGTGGCTCCAGCGCCAGACGCTGGATTCACGCATCACCATGAAGGAGGCGATTTCATACAGCAGGTCGTTCAGCCAATCGGTTTTAAATGCGGTGCCATGGCTGCTTTCATGCCAGCGGGAATCTGAAGTCGAGGCGTACAGTGTGCCATAAACCAGAAAAGCCGGAATCGCCCACAGGCTGCCTTGCTCCCAAAAAACAAATCCGGCCCACCCTGAGCAGAAAATCAGGGAAAACCACAACACGGTGTCCCGAAAGGCAGGCCAGTCGCGGCGCTTCAGGAGTTCCCGCATCTTTTCCTTGTCCACCGGGCAGGTGTACCACGTGGCTTCGGCAAGGCCCTGCTCAATGGCCCGGGCAGTGTCACGGCCCACAAGGCTGTAATCACTCAGTTGAATCCGCGTTGCATCGCTCATAAACTTGATCGGGCTGTTTCCGCTGGGCTTTTCAAAATTGAAAATTGTCTCCCCGGAGTGGCGCTAATGGTGCCCGGCCAGTTCCCCCAACCGGTTTCCGTATGTTAAGAATAAAACCGCGCAGGCCAGCACGCCAAATGCCAAACCCACCACGACCCGGGTGAACCGCCGGGCTACGTGCCATTCGTTCAGGAGAAAACCCACCACGATGCTGAACAAAATAAGCATGATCATGTGAATGGCCCAGCTCGTGAATTGATAGGTGCCCATGTGAACATGGCCGAGGTTGTAAAAGAAAAATTGACCATACCACAAAACCCCCGTCAGCAACGCCATGGACCAATTCACAGGCAGCCTGGACGTCTCATTTCCAGCGGGCAATTCCACCATCTCTGAGAGCGTCCCATGTCGAAAATGCAGCCACATGCAATAAAAACCCGCAGACACAAAAGCGCCGGTGTTGGCAAAGATATACACCACGTTGCCTTGAAACACCCCGGCGCCATGGGCCGCCGCCACCCGGGCAATGGGTTCGCCCGCCGCCAAGGACAGGCCGTAAACCGCAGACAAAACCCCCGCCAGAAGCGACAACAAAAGCCCCTTCGCCAGTGAAAAACCGCCAAGCCCCGCCGTTGAACTCAGGTCCTTCTCCTTCATCCGCCCCGCAAGTCCCGCCAAGCTTATTCCGGCTATTCCCGTGGCGATTCCCCCCATGACCCACCCGGCCCCAGGCTGGCTCATGAGGCGGGGCAGGTCTCCGCTGACCAGGGGCGGGGCCAATGTGCCCAAGACCGTGGATAATCCCACCGCAATCGCGTACGTAAGGGAAAATCCAATGTGCCGGATGGCAATTCCAAAGGCAGTTCCACCAACGCCATAGGCCGCCCCCAGGACGAAACAGGTCTCCATGCAGCCCCGGGGCGATTCCAGCAAAACCCGTCCCAAGTCCGGCACGGTCAGCCACGCGCCCAGTATCGGGAGCAAAAACCAGCACGCACTTGCCTGAATCAACCAGTAACTCTGCCACGACCAGCCGTTCACCCGTCTTTGCGGCGTGTAGCACAGGGCGGCAAAAGCCGCCCCAATCGCGTGCAGCCCTGTCCCTAAAATCGGATTGGCCGGGATCATGGAATCATGAATAGCGCCTGCCAGCCTTAACCACCCTGGCCCGCCCATCCAGACGGCAGGGAAAAACAACCGGGTCGGTCCGAATTCGCCCGGAGTGGCATGTTGATTCAGTCATGGGCTTTTGTTGCCGTAAACATGGCCAAAAGAGTGCCTGTTTAAAATTCAATTAATGACCTATTAATTGCATAAATTGATAATCAAACCTTTGCTTTTGTTGCGTGTTGGCGCGGCAATGATGAATTTTTTCCGGATTCCTCCGCCTTGGGGCCCATGGTGGATGCCGGGCCAGGCTTTACGCAGGGCAGACGCATCTAAATTTCTTTTGGTTCGACGCCCAGCAAACTCAACAAATAGGAGTGGTCCCAACTGGCATTGAGCATTTTGCCGCGGATTCCGCGTTTTTTGTCTTCTCCCGCTTC
>DAIDJC010000269.1 GCA_027451565.1 Limisphaerales bacterium
TTGCGCCGTATTTCCAGGCCAATCGCACCCTGGCCCACGCAGGGAAGCATGACTTCCAAATCCAGGCATGTGGCTTGCAGGCCTGCCGGAACGCCGTCTCCGGCCAAAATACCGTCCGGTCCAATGACCCACCCCAGACGCGAGATTCCCGCCTTGGCCAGAATCGTGGCGGACAGTGTTTCGCTTTCCGCAATTTTTTTCAGCCGTGTGGCCAGGTTCCCTCGGATTTCAACAACGCTCAAATCAGGACGCGCTGCATGAATCTGGCATTTCCTGCGGGTGCTGCTGGTGGCCACTATGGCTCCAGCCGGAAAACCGGACAAATGGCCTCCAGCCTCCAGCCCCGGCCGGACTAGGGTTCCCGCCCGATAAATCAAAACATCCCGCACATCCTCCCGTTCAGGGGTGGCGGCCAGTATCAGACCCTCGGGCAACTCGGTGGGCAGGTCTTTGAGGCTGTGTACCGCCAGGTCGGCCTGGCCCTCCAGCAGCGCCACTTCCAGTTCCTTGGTGAACAATCCCTTGGGCAGCGTGCCGCCTGCCTTCGTCAGCGAAGCGCCTTGCAGCCGGTCCCCGGTTGTCTTGAAAATCTTGATCTCAAAAGCCATGGCTGGGTGCAGTTCCCGGCACCGCCCAAGGATCAGACGGGCCTGGGCCATGGCAAGGGCGCTCCCGCGCGTGGCAATGATGACTGGACTCGGCAAATTCATAAAACTTTCCCTTGATCATAAACACAGGAGCAAACAAACGCCATTTCCAAACATTCCATGGTTCGGAGCCATTCAACCTCTTCAAAACCAGCCTGGACGCCAGGGAAAAGTCTTCGTGCCTGAATATTCACCAAGCGCAGCCACGGACCCTGGCATAAACGGCGAAAGGCGGTTGCATGAGCTTGCCAGGGGCGTGCGTGCGCAAGGGCGGCCATGAGGTGCCGAAGGCGGATTTGCGGCGATACCCGCAGGTGGTGCAAAATTCATCGAGAATCTTGGTTTTATGCGGAGTTCCGGCGCGCTGGTGGCCGCGGTGGATGGAGGCCGGGGCCTCGCGTTTGGCGGACAAACTCATGTTCGTGTTTCGGGTAACCATGAATATGAGTCAACGTATCGGCCGACTCCCCGTCCACCGCCCAGCCCCGGTAACATTTAATATGAGTCAACTCGGGACGTGTTTTCGAGTCTATTTGGGACGAATTTCAGCTTGCCTTTCGCTGGTTGGACCGGAACAATCCGGAGTCAAAATTATGGACACACAAGATGTCTCCACGGAAATCATGTTCAAGCTTTGGCCATGGGTTGAGGCCAACCGAAACCGCTTAATCGGAGGGGTGGCGGTGGCTGCTGCCGTGGGCTTGATCTATTCTTACGTCATCTGGGAGCGGGGCCAGAACGAGATTGCGTCCGGTGAGGCATTCACCCAGTTGACGCTTTCCGTGGCGGGGGGCATGGATCCCACACAGGCTTCGGACGACTTCATGGCGCTGGCATCCAAGTATCCTGGCACGGCGGCGGCGGACCGTTCCGTGCTGCAGGCGGCCTCGATTTTATTTGAATCCGGGCATTACAGTGATGCCGGGGCCCGCTTTGACGATTTTGCCAACCACCACTCAGGTCCTCTTCAGGCGCTGGCGATTCTGGGGTTGGGCGCATCTTTGCAGGCGGAGGGCAAGCTGGATCAGGCTGCGGAGGCTTATTTGCGGCTGAGCTCCAACCATACCAATCCGCAAGCTTATTTGGAGGCCCAGTATTCCCTGGGCCAGATAGCCGAGCAAAACGGCAAGCTGAATGACGCCATGAATTACTACATGAACGCCGCGCAGGCCGGGGAAGCTGGCGGTTCGGTCGCCCAGGAAGCCCAAAGCCGGGCGCTTCTGCTCAAACAAAAATTGGCTGCCCTTGAATCCAAGTCATCCTCAACCAACAACTTCATCAATTTGAAATGAAAATTTCGATCATCGGAACCGGCTACGTGGGATTGGTCACCGGCACATGCTTCGCCGAGGTGGGCCACCACGTGATCTGCGTGGATAACAATGCGGACAAGGTGAAAATGCTGCGAGCGGGCGGCATTCCCATTTATGAGCCCGGCTTGGAGGATATGGTCCGCAAAAATGTGGCGGCGGGCCGGCTAACCTTCACCACCAGCACGGCTGAGGGGGTTCAGAAATCGGATGTGATTTTCATTGCGGTTCCCACCCCGCCCCAGCCTGATGGTTCGGTGGACCTGAGCTACATTGAAAAGGTGGCCCGGGATATCGCCGCCGCCATCACCAGTTATAAAATCGTGGTGGACAAGAGCACGGTGCCGGTGAAAACCGGCGAGAAAGTGGCGGAAACCATCAAGCGTTATTGCCCGGCCAAGGCGGAATTTGACGTGGTCAGCAACCCGGAGTTTTTGAGGGAAGGTTTTGCGGTGGGCGATTTGATGAAGCCGGACCGCATAGTCATCGGCACGCGCAGCCAGCGCCCTGTCGCCGCCATGAAGGAGATTTACCAGCCCTTTCAGGCACCCATCATTGTCACGGACATCAATTCGGCGGAGTTGATCAAGCATGCCGCCAATTCATTTCTGGCATTGAAGATTTCCTACATTAATGCCATTGCCAATGTCTGCGAAGCGGCGGGCGCCAACGTGCAGGAAGTGGCCAATGGCATTGGGCTGGATGACCGGATTGGGCGGAGGTTTTTGAACGCGGGGATTGGCTTTGGCGGCAGTTGTTTTCCAAAAGACCTGAGCGCCTTCATCAAGATTGCCGAGCAAATCGGGTATGATTTCAAGCTGCTGAAGGAGGTGCAAAACATCAATGCCAACCAGATGGAGCGGTTTGTCAAAAAAATCACCGACACCCTCTGGGTTTTGAAGGATAAAAAGATCGGGGTCTTGGGCCTTGCCTTCAAGCAGAACACGGATGACGTGCGGTCCTCGCCGGCCATTGATCTTTGCCACCGGTTGCTCAAGGATGGAGCCTCGCTGCGCGTGCACGATCCCAAGGCCATGGAAAAGGCAAAATCTCTTTTGCCGGATGTCACCTATGTCGAGGACATGAATGACGTGGCACAGGGCTGTGATGCCCTGGTGGTCGCCACGGAGTGGGACGAGTTCAAGCAACTGGACCTGAGCCGCGCCAAAAAGGGCCTCACCCATCCCATCTTGTTTGATGGCCGGAATCTTTTTGATCCCGCAGAGATGGAAAAGCTGGGTTGGATTTATAAAAGCATTGGCCGATGAAAAAGGCCGCTGCCGGATCATCCCGGCGGACGATTGGGAACTGGGGCAGGCCGGGGGCTGGAAAAGTCTCCGCAAAGGTTCCCAAGGCCGTTCAAGTTGCAGCCGCCCTGGTTTTTCATCGGGGCCGATTGCTGGTCACCCAGCGTCCGGCAGGTTCGCATCTGGCCGGGTATTGGGAATTTCCGGGTGGAAAAAGGGAGGCGGGTGAGACGTTCAAAAACTGTTTGATCCGCGAAATCCGCGAGGAGCTTGGAATAGAGATCAAGCCTGGCCAATGCCTGGCGCAGGTCACCCATTCCTACCCGGAAAAGCGGGTTCACATCCGTTTTTTTCTGGCCGATTGGGAGGGTGGCCAACCCCAGGCAATCGGATGCGCCGCCTGGCTTTGGGTGAATCGTGAAGAACTTGCATCGCTCGTTTTCCCTGCGGCAGACCAGAAGCTGCTGGAGCGGTTGAAGGATCGGGCCAGCCTTTGGGCAAGGAAGGGCTGAGAGCCTGTTTCAAAAATGGGAAGGGTGCTGCGGTCGGGGATTTTGGCCTTGGGCGAAGCCGAGTTGTCGGCGCATCCCCGTGGCGGGCTGTATGCTCCCTCGTCGCGACTGGCCAGACCGGCTTGGGCACGAAAACAGCATCCTTCCGAATTATCAAACAGGCTCGAAATTATTTTTATTATATTCATGGAAAATTTGAAATGGCAGGCCCCCTCTGAAAATGCAATGATGGGCACATGAGCGACACCACCCGTCGAGGATTTCTCAAGCAGGCGGCGATGGCTGCGGCGATGGCTCCTCTCCTGGATTCGGGCACCAGGGCGGCCTCGGCGCCTGCCGCCACTGAAACGCCTCGGCGGCCCAACATCCTGCTGGTGATTTCAGACCAGTACCGGTGGGATTTCATTTGCGGTTAC
>DAIDJC010000270.1 GCA_027451565.1 Limisphaerales bacterium
TGGCGCAGCACCTGGGCCTGCCCTCGCAAATGTGTGTTTACAGTGAAAACTGCGGCAGAGGCGTGGCGGTGGAGAATGATGGCAGCGTGTATTCCTGCGACCACTATGTTTATCCCGAATACCGGCTGGGCAATGTCAAATCGGCGCGGCTGGGCGAGATGGTGTTTTCCCCGGAACAATTCCGGTTTGGCAAATCCAAAAGCGAGAGCCTGCCCAAGTATTGCCGGGAATGCGCCTATCTGACCGATTGCTGGGGCGAATGCCCCAAAAACCGGATGATACGCACGCCGGATGGCGAGCCGGGCCTGAATTATTTATGCCGCGGCTTCAAGAAGTTCTTTGCCCATGCCTTGCCGGAGGTGAACCGGATAGCCGCGCGCCTGAGCAAATCGCCGCTGCGGCCCAAACCGCGGATGTAAAAAAGGCCACCTTGAACTGATCCAACCCAGGGACAGACAGAGATTTTTTCCACGAAGCTCAAATGGGTGGGTTTCGATTCCAAAACAAAGTATAAACCCGCATCAAGTTGAGGCATGGCTGAAGGATTGAAGGTTTGCGAGGCGGCGGAAATAGCCATTGCGAGCCATCAAATCCTCCCAGGCGCCCTCCTCGACCACGCGCCCGCGTTGGAGGACCACGATGCGGTTTGCATGGCGAATGGTGGAGAAGCGGTGGGCCACAATGAGGGTGGTGCGTCCGCGTGTGAGCCGCGCAATGGCTTCCTGCACCAGTTGCTCGGATTCGCTGTCCAAGGCCGAGGTGGCCTCATCCAGAATGACCAACCGCGGGTTTCGGATCAAAGCGCGGGCAATGGCCATGCGCTGGCGTTGGCCCCCGGAAAGACGCGCTCCACCTTCCCCCAAATGGGTGTCCAAGCCTTGCGGAAGATTTTCCACCCAACTCCCAAGATTGGCTTGAGTCAGGACCTGCCGCACCCAGTCGTCCTTCACCCCCTCCAGTCCGTAGGTGACATTGTCCCGGAGTGTGCCATGAAACAACAGGGTGCTTTGCGGGACCACCCCGATCTGCCGCCGGTAACTCCGCAAATCCAAATGGCGCAAGTCCATGCCATCAAGACGGACGACTCCCTGGTCTGGATGCCGAAAACCAATGGCCAGATGGATCAAAGTGGATTTCCCCGCGCCGGATTCGCCCACAAATGCGACCGTTTCACCAGGAGAAACGTGAAGCGAAACAGCATCCAAAGCGGGCGCCGCGGCGCCGGGGTATTGGAAGCGGACGCCATCAAAAACCAGATCGCCCCGGAGCGGATCCGGCGCAAGAGGTTTTCCATGGTTGATTTCCACCTGTCCGCATTGCAAAACCTCGCCCAGGGAGCGAATGGCATCCGCTCCCTGCGCCAGGGCGGGGAAGATGCTGAGAAACTGTTGAACCGCCCCGATGAGCATTCCAAAATAACTTTGATACATGACGGCATCCCCCACGGTGATACGGTGATGGACGACGAGCCACGAGGCAAAAACAAGGCAGGCCAGTTGCAGACACATGAAAGTGAACCAGGAACTGGAGGCAAACCATTCGGTGAGGGTGTCCACCTGCACCCCGCGCCTGCGAATGCGTTCGAAGACACCCCTCACGCTCCTGCTTTCAACCGATTCCAAGCCGTGGGCGCGTGTCACCGGCAACATTTGGAGCATCTCCCCCACCCGCGCGTTCATTTGCTCGGTTTCCGTGCGCAGAGCCTGGTACTGTTCCTTGAACCGGGCATCGAACACCTTGAGCAGGGCCACCCCGGCTGGAACGGTCACCAGAAAATAGACCGCCAGAAAAGGCTGCTTGAACAAGGCAATGATAGTGACATAAAGGATGATCAGGATGCCATTCAACCCGGTATGCATGAGGTGCCGGCACAACCCATCAATGGCATCCACATCCCGCAGCAATTTGGCCTGCAAAACCCCGGCCTGCTTTTCCTCGTAAAAGCTGATGGAAAGCTGCTGGAGCCGGTCCACCAGGCTGCTGCGGAGATTGAACTGCATATGCCGCAAGGCTGTGCTCATGAGCCGCACAAAGCTGGTGTGGACAAGCGGGTTTTGCAGCAGCAACAAAAAGTAAATTCCAGAGATCCATAAAACGCGGTGGAAACAGCCTGGCCCGCCACGGGTGAGCGCGTCCACCAGGGGCAGCAGTGAGGCGGGGGTTTGCTTGACCACATACAGGGCGGTCGCCCCATAAACCCGCGCATGCTGGCCTGCGAAAAGCCGCCAGAGTGTCCGCCTGGGCTGGCTGACGTCAAACCCGCCTTCCAGTAACTTTTCCCAGGAGGCAGCGTGGGAGAATGGATCCTGTTGCATGCAACAAACCGCCGGCTTCAAGGCCAGCGGTTCAATCGCGCCTATTCAAATCCCTGAAGACCAGTCATGCAATGAAATTCACCTGACAGACAAGTCATCCCCCGGCATCGGGTCTTGAGCCAGCGGGAACAACGCGGGCTGGCCCTTCCTGCGGAAAGGCTCAGAATTCCCTGATGCATCCGCCGCATGACTTGTCCTTTTCAAGCAGGCATTTGAACTGGGCAAATGGTTCCAAGTTCAGGACCAATCCCGCGTTGACGAGCCTGCGACTTCATGGAATGATCCCAAGCATGCGCCCAATCCTGTTTCTCCTCTCGTTGTGCCTGCTGCTAGATGGCAGGGCATATGCAGAAAGTTCACTGGTCAAACCAAATGACCCTTATTTTGCCCCCTTCTTCCTGGTCCCGGGACCTCATCGCCATGGATTGATATTGCGCCAGGGAGACCGCCTGGCCATTTGCGGCGATTCCATCACGGAGCAAAAACGTTATTCCCGCATCATGGAGGATTACCTGACCATGTGCGTGCCACAAATGGAAATCACCACCAGGCAATTGGGCTGGAGCGGCGAGAAAGCCCCCGGTTTTTTGGCCCGGATGACCAATGATTGCCTGAGATTTCATCCCACCATAGCCACAACCTGTTATGGGATGAATGATTTTGCTTACCGCAAATTTGACCCGCAACTGGCGGAAATTTATCAGGCCAGCCAGACTGCAATCGTGGAGGCATTCAAGAAAAATGGCGTCCGGGTCGTGCTGGGATCCGCCGGATCGGTGGGCAGAATTCCGCCCTGGGGAAACCCGCAGAATGGTTCATTGCAGGACCTGAACCTGAGTTTGTGCCAGTTTCGCAACCTGGATGCGCGCATTGCCAAAAAGGAGGGCGTGGCTTTTGCCGATGTCTTCTGGCCAATGCTTGAGGGAGGTTATGAGGCGCGCAAAACCTACGGAGATGATTACGCCCTGAATGGGCGCGACGGGGTGCATCCGGGCTGGGCCGGGCACACGGTCATGGCGCACGCCTTCCTCATCGCGTTGGGGTTGGACGGAAACATAGGGGTGTTCAGGGTCAACCTGCGCAAGCATGTCATGAAAGTTTCAGAGGGCCACCGGGTGACCGGGGCACAGGGAAACCGGTTTGAGATAGAAAGCACCCGTTATCCGTTTTGCCCATCCACCCCGCCGCCCACGGCGGAGGGTTATCCGGCATGCGGCCAGGACCCGCTGTCCAGCGATCAAAGCATCCGTTCCGGCATGGAATGGGTGCCTTTCAACCAGGACCTGAACCGGCTGATGCTGGTGGCCAAAAATGGGTCGGCCCGGCGGTACATGGTGAAATGGGGGGTGGAACAGAAGGAATTCAGTGCGGCAGAATTGGCGGCGGGAGTGAATCTGGCGGCGGTGTTTGACCACAACCCGTTCAGTGAAGCCTTTGCCCGCGTGGATGCCGCAGTGGCGGCCAAGCAGGCATTTGAAACCGATGAAATTAAAAACCAATTTGAGGACCAGCACGAGCATTTGAGCAGGGAAGCGATCTACGAGAGAACGGAAGCCGCCGTGCAGGAGGCTGAGAAGGAGCATGAACGCCTGGCGGAGGCGGTCCATGCCGCGTTTGTTCCCGTGGATCATGTCCTCGAGATTGACCCCTTGTGAATGACCCCTTGTGAAACGGGCTTTTCCCGGCCCGGCCCGCACGCCCGAAAAACGAAATTCAAAAGGCCAATCTGCCCCAATTTACTGGGCGCAAACTCATTGGAAAAATATCACCAGACCGCTTCGGGTATGGTTTC
>DAIDJC010000271.1 GCA_027451565.1 Limisphaerales bacterium
TGATTGTTTTCATCGCCCACATTTTTACCACGCCACGCCGTCGCGGAATAGTGGGCCCCTCCTTCACCGCTTACTTTTAAACGGCGTTGGATTTTTTCAAGGCGCGTCCTTTGCCTGTTTCATTGAAGGGTTTTTACTCCATTGCCTGCCCAAAGGGACGAAATCTTTGCACAGTTACCGCACGAAATCCGTCCAGTAAGGTGGGTGGAACTTTTTTAGACCGCAGCAAGCGAGCCGCGAATGGCGGCGGTGCGATCACTGCTTTTTAAAATCCAGTCGCAGGTCGGCGTGGGATTCGGACGGCTCTTCTACCCCTTGGAAATAAGCCTGGTCCACATTTCATTGTTCATGAAAGAACGCCTCAGGAAACTGGTGTCTTCCTCAGGGATCTCAGCCTGGCGGACAGGTTTGAGCGGTATTCGGACTGTGAATGTGTTGCCTCCAGGATGGCTGTGGGCTTCCACTTTGCCGCCATGATGGTGGGCTAGAAAAAAGCAGGCCATAAGGTTGATTCCGTATTCGGAGGGCACGCCGCTTGTGACATTGAATGGATCACAGACCACTTGCAAAGCCGCCGGGGGCAGGGCAGGCCCATTGTCCACCAACCGGAGGACTATGCGTTCATCCTGCACTTCAGCCGTCAATGTAATACGGCTGCCCGCCGGCAACATGGCCAGTTCATCCTTCAGCAAAAGATCCACGAGCCGCTCAAATTTGCGCTGATCCACCCGCATGAGGGGAATGGAATCAGGAATTTGGTTCTCCACGGTGATCCGCCGCGCTCCAAAAGCTTCCGCCATGCCTTCCAGTCTTTGCGCCAGAATAGCTTTAAGATGAATTTCATCGGGGAAAGGATCGGCTGCCTTGGAACCTTCCGCCGCTGTGCGCAAATCCGCCAGCAAGACGTTCACTTTTTCAATCTGGCCTTGGACATTCTGATGGTATTCACGCCAGAAATCCGGGTCCCGCAGCCCCGTGTTCCCGCCATCCCGTTCCTCAGCCATCTTGATGGGAGCCAGTTCCAGGAATGTTTTCACTGCCACCATTGAGTTGCGGATATGATGGCTGAGGCCTGCCGCCAGCAGCCCCAGGCTCACCACCCGGTCCGCTATCATCATGTTTCGCAGCACGGACATTTTCTCCGCCAGCAACTGGTCGCGCTCCGCCTGCACCATGAAAAATTCCAGCCCCTGCCGCAGGGTCATCCCCAATTGAACCGGGTCCCAGGGCTTATTGAGGTATTTGTAAATGGCGCCCTCATTCACGGCGGCAATGGCGGCATCCATGTCCGCAAAGGCGGTGACCAGGATTCGCAGGGCGCGGGGACGGAGCTGCCGCGCCCGCTCCAACAGCCAGACTCCCTTCTCCCCAGGCATGCGCTGGTCCGTCATCAAAATGCCGATTTCATCCGCGTGCTCCTCAAAAATCTTGATGCCAGCCTGGGCGCTGTTCGCGGTGAACACCCGGAATGTTTCGCCATAAGCACGTGTGAAGCTGGTCAGCGACCGCTCTTCATCATCCACATACAGCACCGCAAATTTTTTATAATCGTACAAGTTCTCCATGTTCCATCTCCATTTCAGATGCGGCTTCCGCGTTGGCTGGAAAATCCAGCGTGAATTCACAAAACTGGCCCGGACGGCTGTCCACCGAAATGTTGCCGCCGTAATCCCTCACGATCCGGTAACAAATGCTCAATCCCAGGCCCATGCCTTTGCCCACTTCTTTGGTGGTGAAAAAGGGGTCAAATATTTTTCCGGTGTTTCCAGGGTCTATGCCCGGTCCATTGTCCCGCACCTTCACCCAGGTGCGGACGTTTTCCGTGCCAGCGGTGATGCGAATGCGCGGTTGGTCCCCCTGTGAATAGCTTTTTTCGCGCATGGCATCAATGGCATTTTGTATCAGGTTCACCAGGACGTGGATCAGCTTGTTGCGATTGGCCCACATGGCCGTTTTTTCGGGGATTTCCTTCTGGATCAATACCGTGTCCCGCCACTCCCCGCCTAAAAACCGCAGCGCGGCATCCACTACGTCCAAGACCTCCACCGGTTCACCGGTTCCGCCGCCAGGATGGGTGAAGGTGCGCAAGTCCGAAACAATGTTGCGCACCCGCTTCAAACCCTCCTCCACGTCATTGACTATCGCATTGTAATCCTCCTGCTCCTCCGCAGGCATTTTTTTGGATTTACCGCGCAGCGCATACAAGCCCGTGAGCGAAAAGTTCAGGGGATTGTTGATTTCATGAATGATGCCGGCGCTCATACGACCCAGCGAGGAAAGTTTTTCCGATTGCACCAGTTGCATTTCCGTTTCTTTAATCTGCTCAATCGCATTGGACAATGCCGCATTTTGCTTGGTTAATTTTCTCTGGGCCTGGTGCGACTCAATGAGGTTCCGGATTCGTGCCTGAAGCTCGTGCGTGGAAAAGGGTTTGGCGAGGAAATCGTTGACGCCTGTTTTTAAGGCGTTGAATTTGATTTCCTCATCGGCGCGGGCGGTAAGCATGATTACCGGGATGGTCGAAGTGGGTGCATATTCCCTGAGCTCCTGGCAGACCTGCATCCCATCCTTGTAGGGCATCATCAAATCCAACAAAATCACATCGGGCAGGATGCTTTGCGCCTTTTCCGAGGCTTCATTGCCATCCGCAGCCTCCACCACTTCATAGTAACCCTCCAATTGCGAAACCAAAAACCGGCGCATGTCAGGCTCATCATCCGCAACCAAAACCAATGGTCTGCCACCTTGCCCCGAGGATTTAGCCGGGGAACTGACGGGGCGGCTGGCCGCCGTGGGGAAGAATTCCGCCCGGCGATAGAGGTTCACAAGCCAATCCTCCGTTTGGGACTGGCCATTCTCTGCGCCGGCGACAGGAGCAGGATGAGAAGCAACGTCAGATTTTGCCGCCCGTTCAAGCGGAAGCCGCACGGTGAAAGTGGTCCCCTTGCCCAATTCGCTGTTCACGGACACTTGTCCACCCATGTTTTGGGTCAATTCCTTCACCAAAGCCAGCCCGATCCCCACACCTTGGAATTTTCGCTTGGAAGACCCATCTTCCTGCCAAAAACGATCAAAGACAAATGGCAGGCTCTTTTCGGCAATGCCAATCCCTGTGTCCTGCACAACCAGGAAATAATCCGAATCCACCACTCCGGCCTTTAACCAGACATGCCCGCCAGCGGGTGTGAATTTCAAGGCGTTAAAAACCAGGTTAAGGATGATTTTCTCAAGCTTGTCTCGGTCTGCCAGAACCGCGTCCAGCCCCTGTTCAACCGAGGTTTCCAAAGTGATGTTTTTATCGGCAGCCATTTGCCGCACGGCACTGGCCAGTCCATTGATGAATTCAACAACCTCCAGGGGTTCACGTTTGACCTCCAGACGCCCGGATTCCAGGCGGATCAGCTCAAGAAGGTCATTGATCAGTTTCAAAAGGCGCATGCCATTATTCTGCATGGAGGCGAGCATTTCACGTGTGCCCGAATCAAGCGAAGCGCCAAAGCGTTTGGATAGACTTTCAAGGGGACCAATCAACAGTGTGAGAGGGGTCCGCATTTCGTGGCTGACATTGGCAAAAAACCGGCTCTTCAGCCGGTCCAATTCGATGAGTTTCTGGTTTGCCAGTTCGATACTTTTACGATTGGCATCCAGCTCATAACGAAGCGAAAACTCACGAAGACGCTGTTTGAAATTTGCATAACTAACAACAACGACAATTACAGCCGTCAAAAATAAAAAGGTCAGATTATTAATAATATAATTAATGTGATCAGTGGAATTGATGTCAAATGCGATAAAAAAATAAAAACACAGCGTTAAAACTGAAGTAAGAAGATTTTGAAAATATGTCCAGGGCGACATTAGACCGACGGCCAATAGAACAATATTCAGTCCTGCATAATAAGGCGAAATGGGGTCTTTGATATAATAAATCATCCAAAGAATCATGAGCAGAGGAAAAACGTACCAACCAACCCCATAAACTCTTTGGTTAAATACAGTTTTAGATTTATTTAATAGAACCCAAGATAAAAAAACGAAAGAAACACAAATAAGCCGGGCATAAAATAATTTTGATGCCTTATCGGGATACATG
>DAIDJC010000272.1 GCA_027451565.1 Limisphaerales bacterium
AGTTTGAAGGTGACATGGAGCGGTGCGCCGTAGGTGAGGCCTTCGCGGAGGCACTCAAGCCAGTCAATCTTGGGTTCACCCACCTCGTAGGAATCGTAGGCGAGCTTGCATTTGCCATCGTAGCTTTCAATGGGGAACACTTCCTGGAAAACCGCCTCCAAGCCGGTGTGCTTCTGCCGTTTTTTGGCCGCAGTATCGGCCTGCAGGAATTCCTTGTAGGAATTGGTTTGCAGCTCGATCATGTTCGGCGGCGTAACGATTTCCTTGATCTTGCCGAAGTTGATTCGTTCAGTGACTCGCGATGGCATTTTGGCTTTCTGGTTTGGACCGGCATCAACGCCGGTCCGGTAAAATTAGGACACAACAATTAGACGACACGAGGCAAGCCTGCCGCGCCTTGCAGCAAGCCTGCCCAAACAACCTGAATAAACGGTATTGACTTTGATAACAATTTAAACTGCAACCACTGGCATGGGACGGCGGCGGCCTGCCGCCGCCCCACGCGGCAACCACTATTTGATTTCGACTTTGGCTCCGGCGTCTTCGAGCTTTTTCTTGGCGGCATCGGAATCCGCCTTGTTGGCGGCTTCGAGCAGCGGCTTGGGAGCCCCTTCCACGAGAGCCTTGGCTTCCGCGAGGCCCAAACCGGCCTTGATTTCGCGGACCACCTTGATGACGGCAATCTTCTTGTCAGCCGGGACGGAGGCCAGGATGACGTCAAAGGTATCCTTGGCAGCGGCAGCGGGGGCGGCAGCGCCTCCGCCAGCGGGCGCGCCGGCTGCGGCCACGGCCACGGGAGCGGCGGCTGAAACGCCCCACTTGGTTTCCAATTGCTTGACCAAGTCAGCCGCTTCAATCACGGTGAGCTTGCTCAATTCTTCCACTAGGTTTGCGATGTCTGGCATATGTTTGCTTGCTTTTTGGTCGTCTCGTCGTCCGCCTCGGCTTCAGCGGAATTGAGTTTACAGCCTGTAAACCGACGATTTACGTATTGTTTGTTGTTGTTTGATCCACCCCCGCCCCATGGCGCCAGGCGAAATTATCAATCTAACCCGGATTTTAAAAAAGCCAAATGGATTTCCCGCCGGTCCGGGGCTTCCATGGTCAGGGCTTAACCTGCCATTTAGCCTGCTTTTTCGGACTTGGCCTGGATGACACGGGCCAACTGGCTGGCGGGAGTGTTGAGCAATACAGCCAGCTTTGTGGCCGGCGCATTCAACACACCCAGCAATGTCCCGCGCAAAACCTCGATACTGGGCAGGTCTGCCAGGGCCACGATCTCCGCCACCTCCAACCTCTGGTTGTTCAGGTAGCCAAACTTGATTTTGAGCTTGTCAAACTCAGCGGCAAAATTTTTGAGCGCCTTGGACGCCGCAGAGACATCCTTCTTGCCGGTGATCACAGCCAATTGCCCTGTCAGGGACCCGTTCAAGTCCGCCACGCCAGCCTCTTTGGCGGCGATGCGGAAGACGGTGTTTTTGACCACATGCACCTCGGCTCCCGCTTGGATCAGGCGCTTGCGCAACTCGGTGAAATGTTCAACCTTGAGGCCTTGATACCCGATCACGATGAAAAACGGCGAGACATTCAGCCGATCCACATATTCCCGGGTCAAAAGTTTTTTTTCAGCACGCATGGATAGAAATGGTTAAGATTGATTAATTGTTTGAGAATTCGCGCACATCCACCCTCACCGGCGGGCTCATGGTGGCTGAAAGGGTGCAGCTACTGATGTAGTTGCCCTTGACGCTGGATGGGCGGGCCTTGGCCACGGCTTCAATGACCGCACGCGCGTTTTCCTCCAATTGTTCAGGCTTGAACGATGCCTTGCCCACGACGACATGGACATTGCCGGCCTTGTCGGTTTTAAACTCCACGCGGCCAGCCTTGACCTCTTTCACAGCCTTGGCGGTGTCATCGGTCACTGTGCCGGTCTTGGGGTTGGGCATCAATCCCCGGGGTCCGAGTACTTTGCCCAGCTTGCGAACCTCCACCATGGCTTCGGGAGTGGCAATTGCCACATCGAAATCAGCCCAGCCGGAGGTGCACTTGGCAATCATATCCTCGAAACCCACGTGCTCTGCCCCAGCCGCCTTGGCGGCATCCGCCGCGTTACCTTTGGCAAAAACCAGGACGCGGACCGTTTTGCCGCTGCCGTGAGGGAGCGGAACCGTTCCGCGAACCATCTGGTCCGACTGCTTGGGGTCCACCCCCAGGCGGAAAGCCAGGTCCACTGTTTCGTTGAATTTGGCCTTGGGAAACTTGGCCAATACCTGGACGGCATCCTTCAAGAGATAGGCTTTTTTGCCATCCACCACTTCGAGCGCTTTTTTGAATCGTTTGCTGGGCATTTGTTTGTTTTGCGGTGCATGCGAGTCAAAGACTCTCCCGCGGTTGTTTTTTTCGAAAATTATCCGATCACTTCAATCCCCATGCTGCGCGCGGTACCGGCGATGACGCGGAAAGCCGCCTCCTCGCTTGTGGCGTTCATGTCCTTGGACTTGGTTTTGATGATATCCAGGACCTGTTTGCGGGTAACCTTGCCCACTTTGTCTTTATTGGGGGTTTTGGACCCGGCAGTGATTCCGGCCGCTTTTTTCAAAAGAATTGACGCGGGGGGCGATTTGGTGATGAAAGTAAAGGATTTATCCTGGTAAACGGTGATGACCACAGGTATCACCAATCCTGCATCATTTTTGGTGGCTGCATTGAATTCCTTGCAAAAAGCCATGATGTTCACGCCATGCTGGCCCAAGGCAGGCCCCACGGGAGGGGCGGGATTTGCCTGGCCCGCCGCGATCTGCAATTTGATTTGTCCGGTAATTTTCTTCGCCATAAATTTGTTTGCCTAGGTTGATTTTCATTTCCTGCCGGCAGTCCTGACATTTGCCAGCAGAAGATTTATTCCGCATTCAGGCTTTTTCCACCTGCCAATATTCCAGTTCCACCGGGGTATTACGACCAAAGATATTGACCGTGACCTTGAGTTTGCCCCGTTCCGGGTCAATTTCCTCGATGATGCCGCTGAAATTGAGGAAGGGACCGTTATTAATCTTGACGGTCTCACCCAGGGCAAAATTGACCTTGGGCTTTTCCGTTTCCTCGGAGGCGGAAATCTGGTTTTTGATGGCCTCAACCTCGTCGGTGGGGGTGGGTTGGGGTGGATCACTCAGGAACCCGATCACGCCCTGGGTTTCCCGGATGAAATACCACGGTTTTTCAATCACCCGGCGGTCGTCATCCAACAGCAGCATATCCACAAAAACGTAGCCTGGCCAGAGTTTGCGGTTGGAGACCGTTTTTTTCTGGTTGCGCACCTCCACCACTTTTTCCATGGGAACGAGGACTTCATTGACATAGTCCTGCATTTCCTCGGTTTTGACACGTTTTTCGATGCTTTCCTTGACCTTATGTTCCTGCCCGGAAAGCGTCTGGATGATGAACCACTGTTTTGGCATGAAATTTATTAGCGGATGAGGAGATGAAACAACAGGGTGTCAATAAGACACACAAAGACACCTAAAAAGGCCACCGTAAGGCCAATGAGCAGGGTAGATCCCTTGAGTTCCTGCCAGGATGGCCAGGAGCACTTGGCGAGTTCCTCGCGAGTTTCCTGGACATATACCGACAGGCGCCTGATCTGGCCCTGACGCCAAAGGAAACCGAACACCGCCAAGGTGATGCCCGTCCAGACACCGATATGTATCCAACTATTCACAAAAAATTAAAATTTCCGAACCGTTAAACCGACAAAATAAACCGATAAAATGTTGCCCGGCAAAAAACCAGTGTCAGCCATTTTACGGCAATTTGCCCAAGCTGCAATGCCAAACTGGCGGAGAGGGAGGGATTCGAACCCCCGGTGGGCTTTCACCCACAGCGGTTTTCAAGACCGCCGCAATAGACCACTCTGCCACCTCTCCGAGCTTGCAGACTGGCACGGCGTGCAGGACTTGAACCTGCAACCAACGGTTTTGGAGACCGCTACTCTACCAATTGAGCTACTGCCGTATCGCCCAATCCTGTTCATCTTTGGAACAAAATCGGAGCCACGGGGTTCATCACCCCGCGCTCCGGTT
>DAIDJC010000273.1 GCA_027451565.1 Limisphaerales bacterium
CCATTTGCCCTTGGCTTGTTCCAAAACAGCCAAGTCGGCTGCCGCCTGAAGTTCAGCCTTGGCGGCATTCGTGAGGGGTTCGAGTTCGTCCAAAAATCCTGCCATATTGTTTATTATTTTGAAACATTTAACCCCAATAATGCCCTAAGGACACGCACAAAATGAAACAGGCGACGGTCGTTGATAAACCAGGCCTAAACCCCGCCTTTCTGAACTGCCACCAATTTATTTCCCATTCTGAACGTTTTGGGCTATTTTGAATCAAATGATTCGAATTCCGATGCGATGCATACCTTTTTTAATGCAGGGGCCGTGGATGACAATTCTTCTTCTGTTGGGCGTGACCCTGCCGGGACTTCGCGCCCAGGAAACCATACCCAAGGATTTCCACATGCCCACCGTGTTCAAATCCGACCCCAACAACCCCCGCATTGCCTATGCCACGGCCATGCTTTTGGGCCAATACCAGTATCTCCAACATCCCATGGACACGGAGATCGCATCCCGCTTTTTTGACGAGTACATCAATTCACTGGACCCGCGCCACGAGAATTTTCTACGGTCCGACCTGGATCAGTTCAACATTTACCGGACGAACCTGGATGTTTTGACAACGGGCGGACGGGGGGTGGCGGATTTGACGCCGGCCTACGCGATTTACCAGCGGTATTTATTGCGCACAGCGCAGCACACGGATTACGTCAAAAAACTGCTTCACCAGGGGGACTTTGATTTCAGTGCGCAGGAGACCATTCAAGTTGACCGGCGGCATTCGCCCTTTCCCGCCAACTTGGATGAAGCCAAAGCCTTGTGGAAACAGCGGCTGCGCTACGAGTACTTGCAGGAAAAATTACCCGAGGAAATCACCGAAACCAACGGCGAGGTGCTTGTGCATTTGAAATCCGGTCTGGACACAAACATCATAGCAACCCTCACGCGACGCTACCAGTGGCTGCAACATATGACCACCAACACGGATGGCGATGCCATATTGCAGACCTATCTGGAGGCCCTGGCCCACGCCTATGATCCGCACTCGGATTATTTCAGCGCCCCGCACGCCCAGGATTTTTCCATAGACATGAGCCTGTCCCTGTTTGGGATTGGAGCACAGCTTCAAGAGGATTACGGGTTTTGCACCATCAAGGAACTGATCCCCGGCGGACCTGCCGCCAAAAGCAAACAGGTGAATCCGGAAGACCACATCATCGCGGTGGCGCAAGGAGACAAACCCCCGGTGGACGTGGTGGACATGGACTTGGAAAAAGTGGTTCAACTGATTCGCGGCCCCAAAAACACGGAGGTGCGCCTGACGATCAGCCCGGTGACCGACCGATCCAGCCGCCATGTGATCACGTTGGTCCGGGATGAAATCAAATTGGACAACATGGAGGCGAAGGCTCAACTGATTGTGGAACCAAACGGCCAGCGCCTGGGTGTTTTGGATGTGCCCTCCTTTTATGCCCCGGTTGGATCGCAGGGCGGCCAGAGTTATGTCTCATCCGACGTGGCCAAGCTGATTCGCAGGCTCAAGGCGGAAAAAGTGGATGGAATCATCATGGACCTTCGCAGCAACCCAGGGGGTTCCCTGGAGGAAGCGGTGCGTCTCACCGGTTTGTTCATCAAGGATGGCCCGGTGGTGCTGGCGCGGGACGCGGACGGACAGGTGGCGGTGGATTCGGATCCGGACTCCAGCATTGACTACGATGGACCATTGGTGGTGATGATCAACAGGTTCAGCGCATCGGCTTCGGAAATCGCGGCGGCAGCATTGCAGGATTATGGCCGCGCGCTGATCGTGGGCGACACCTCCACCCACGGCAAAGGAACCGTTCAAAGCCTGACCGCGTTAAGACCCTATGTATGGCCCACCACCCCCACTGCAACCAATGATCCTGGAACCTTGAAAATCACCAAGGGTAAGTTTTACCGCATCACAGGCGCCTCCACCCAATTGAAAGGGGTGGCATCCGACATCGTGCTTCCAGACATTTTGGACCATTCCCCATTCGTGGGTGAAAGCTCGCTGGATTATCCACTGCCTTGGGACACCATTGACCCCGTGGAATTCAACCATTTGGACCGGGTAAAACCCTATCTGGCCAAATTGAAAGCGCTGTCTGGGGCACGTGTCTCCACAAACCAGGACTTCGACTATATCCGCGAGGACATTGTTGAGTACGAAAAAATGCATGAAGATCGTGAAGCCACGATCAATGAAACGGAAGCCATCCAGGAACGGAAACAGGCCATCAATCAGGCTTACGCACGGATGATGGAGCGCGAGGCGCGGCCCGCGCCGTTGGAAAAGATCTATGAATTGACGGTGGAAAACGCCCAAAACCCGGAATTACCCACGCCCTTGTCCTTTTATTCCACCAATGTCATCACCACCGCTTACAACGGCGTGCCCGCCCTGATCTATTGTCAAAACAGTTCCAAAATGCTCCCTGTTCCCGGCAAAGGTGCGGTCGTGAGTATGTCGGGCACCAATATTGTGGCCCATTGGGCACATCCGACAATGGCAGATTTGCCCGCCGGATTGAGTCAATCGCCCGGGGTGATCCTTGACAGCCATGGTTTGAGCATCACCAACCCAGTTGAACTGGACCGGAACGTGCCAGACGCCTACCTGGATGAAACACTGAAAATCTTGCAAGATTACATCAGTCTATCAAAGGATCAGAGCCTGCAAATTGTAAGCCATTAAAACCTCCACAGAATATGAAAAAATCCATCCTCGGCTTGGCGCTGGCACTGGCATGGGTCAGAGCGGATGCAGACCCCTACTCCATGGCTATTCAACAGGCCAACCGCGTCAGCAACCAGAACAATGCGGAGCAACAGCGGATAGCCAGTCAGGAAAATGAAGGGGCGTCATCCCCTCCAGGCCAGAATCAAGCCGCCTCCGCCGCCAACCCTCTGCTGGCCGCCACCCTGCAAAACATAAAAAGCTTGGGCAGGGATTTCACCGATTTAGAACAGTCACCCGGTGGCCAGCCTGATTCTTCTGGGGTTGTGGCGCTCATGAACGACCTTTCATCTGCGGCTCAAGGGCCCAAGGCTTCGGCGCAATCTGTCAAGGAACTGGCCAAGGACCTTGCCACCGCCCTGGCTGGAAATCAAAAGATCAAAGCATATGAACCGGAGTTGGCCAGATCCATTCACGCCATTTTCAACAGTTCCCATCTGAATTCCTCCCAACAATCAAAAATTTACGACCGGGTGAACAAACTTCTGGCCAACGCCGGAGTGCCTCTGGGATCCGCCACGGACGTGGTGACGGATTTGCAAACAATCGGGGGTGAAACCAAATGAAACAGGGACGGTTCATCCCCTGCCCCTCCTGTGGCAAGAGAGGGGACTGGCTCGCCGCCTCTTCAGCCCCGTTTTGTTCATCCCGCTGCAAATTGGTTGACCTGGGCAAATGGCTTGGGGGAGAACACGTCATCTCAGGCCCACTGAAAGGCGAGGAAAATGTCGGCCCTGAGGAAAGCGGCATTCCAGTCTCTTCCTCAAAATCGGAGCCTGTCCTTTGATGACAAAATTCAACCATGAAAATTTTCACAGCCTTCCTGGCCTTTTTTTGCGCGGCCACATCGTGCCTCCCCTCACCCAGCGCCGACACCCAGACGATGAAAACAAAGCATCCCATTGAGATTGCAGACCTGGGCGGCGGCTGCTTCTGGTGCATGGAAGCTGTCTTTGAAAGGCTGCCCGGCGTCATCTCCGTTACCAGCGGGTTCTCCGGCGGCACGACAGTCCATCCCACCTATGAACAGGTTTGCACCGAAACCACCGGCCACGCCGAGGTGGTGGAAATCCAGTTCGACCCTGAAAAACTTTCCTATTCCAGTTTGCTGGACCTTTTTTGGAAGGCGCACGACCCCACCACCCTCAACAGGCAGGGCGCGGATGAGGGAACTTCCTATCGCTCGATCATTCTTTACCGCAACGAAAAACAGAAATTGATCGCGGAAAAATCAAAACTGGAGGCCCAAAAATCATTCCACAACCCCATTGTCACGGAAATTGTGCCCTTCAAGGTTTTTTATCCAGCGGAT
>DAIDJC010000274.1 GCA_027451565.1 Limisphaerales bacterium
AAACCAGAGGCGCTGGGTTGGTGGATGCGCTTGAAATGGCCCATTCCTTCGAGGCTCGAAATGGTTTCAAACCAACCTCTTCACTTTTCCTACGCGCCACCTTCGCCAGCCCAAAAGTTGAGATGCGCCCCCAACATGCGCACATTCGGGAAAACAGCCAGCCATTTCCCTGATCTGGCAAGGAACGCCTTCGGTTCCCGACCTTTATGGAGTTTCCGGCAGTTTCATGCCTGTCAGGCGTTCGTAGGCCTCCAGATATTTGTCGCACGTCCGGCGGATGACGTCCGGCGGCAACACGGGTCCGGGCGGTGTTTTGTTCCAGTCCAGCGTTTCCAGGTAATCCCGCACAAATTGTTTGTCAAAACTGGGCTGGCTTCTTCCGGGGCAGTACTGGTCAGCAGGCCAGAAGCGTGATGAATCTGGAGTCAAAACCTCGTCAATCAGGATCAGGCGGCCTTCGTGCAAGCCAAATTCAAACTTGGTGTCTGCGATAATCAAGCCGCGTTTGCGGGCATAATCGCGTCCGGCCTTGTACAGTTTCAGGCTCAGGTCGCGGGCCTGGGCCGCCACCTCCGCCCCCACCAGGTGTTCCGCCTGGTTAAAGGAAATGTTTTCATCATGTCCGGCTGCTGCCTTGGTGGATGGGGTGAACAGGGGCTCGGGTAGCTCAGCGGACTCGGATAACCCGCCTGGCAGAGCCATACCGCAGACAGACCCGTTTTTTTGGTACTCTTTCCAGCCGCTACCCGAGAGGTAACCCCGCACGATGCACTCAATGGCCAGGGGTGTGGCCTTTTTTACTATCATGGAGCGGCGCGAAAGCAGTCTGGAATGGGTCTTTAATGCGGGGGGCAGTGGGTCTTCCGGCCCCGCCAGAAGATGGTTTGGCGCCAAATCCGCAAATCGTTCAAACCAGAAATGGGATATTTGGGTGAGCACTTCCCCTTTGCGGGGAATGCCGTTGGGCATGATCACATCAAAGGCGGAAAGACGATCCGTGGCCACCAATAAATAGCGGTCGCCCAAATCATACATTTCACGCACTTTCCCCGACCTCAAATGCCGGAGGCCGGGCAGGTGGAGTTTTAAAACGGTTTCTTGCACGCCCCGAAAATAAAGGCCATCTGGAATGAATTCAAATCAATCCTCCATGGCCACCGGGGCGCAGAGCCTCCGTTGCCGCGGGGTGTGACAATTTCAGACTCGGCCTTTATGCCGCCCAATCTGCTCAGACCGCGCCCGGTCCTCTTCCCGGGGCATGTTTCACCAGCAGGGGTATGCTGGCCGCAGGTGCCCCGTCTATGCGGATGTCCATGGAATACAAGCCAGCCTCGGGAAATTGGAGTTGCTGGATGCAGGCCGTGAAATTGCGCGTTACAAAATGCATTTCCTCCGGCAATTCCACCTGGAAGGGAATGGCGGGGAAGTGGGGCATGATATTGCGCCCATCTGCATTGATCAGGTTCAACATCAAATGATGCGATCCCTCATCGCCCGCAGTGAAGGTCACCCGTAGGGCCACTGCGCATTGCGGATGGATGATGGGCCGCTGGCCTGATGCAGGCTGGGGAGTGATGATTGTATCGAAGGCGCCCAGTAGGCTGAGCTTTTCGTTTTCCACCATCACGGCATCGCATAATACTGCCATTTGGACATTCATGACTTCATAAAGCCACGAATGAAGCGTTTTGGCACGTCTTTCTTTGGGTTCCTTTTGGTGTGGAGGATTTGCGCTGTCAATGCAGGTCTCGGTCCCAGGCCATCCATGGCCGTCCTCCAGGACTACGATGTTGTTCGTCCCATTGACGGCAACCCCTGGTCACCCGGCGGTTGCGTTTGCAGGAAATCCTGAACCGCCGGGCAGCCAAGCAGCATCGGGTACAGGCGCTGCAATTGGTCTGGTGATATGCGGCCCCATAAATGATCCATCCAACGGTTTGGAAAATCCCTGCACTGGATTGGCTTTGCCTCATGGACCCTGCACTGGTTGTTTTCCAGGAAAATACACGAGTGATTGGCCCTTTCCACCAGCGCCAGGCCGCGGCGATCCTTGCGCAGGCGGGTGAGGGATTCCACGAAATCCTGTTCGGACATTTTAAGGTGGCTTGCCAGCGCAGAAATCTCCGGCGCGGAAACACGCACTTCCCCCGGCCAGCGGCAGCAGGCTCCGCATTGTTCACAAGCCAGTTGAAAAGGCCTGGACCCATGTTCCTTTTCTTCGGGGGGCATTGAGGGGAGTGGCATGGTTCAGGGCGGGTTTGAGTTCTGGCCGGACGAGGAGCGGGCGGCCAGGAAGTTTTTAAGTTCCAAAGCGGTCTTGTCCCCAAGGCCGGGAATCTCCGCCAGTTGTTCGGCTGTTGCAGCCCGGAGCCTTTGAATGGACCCAAATTTTCGAAGCAGCGCTTGCTTGCGACGCTCTCCAATGCCGGGAAATTCATCCAGCACGCTTTCGGAGATTTTTTTCAGCCGAAGTTGGGCGTTGAAGCTGTTTGCCACACGGTGGCATTCATCACGGATGCGTTGCAGGAGCTTGACCGCCGGATGGGCCACGCCCAGGCGAAGGGGTTGCAACTGGCCTGGCAAATGGATTTCCTCGTGCTCCTTGGCCAGGCCAATGACCGGTATGCGGCCCAATCCCAGCTTGGCCAGTTCGTGGCAGGCCATGCCAAGCTGGCCTTTGCCGCCATCCACCATGATAAGGTCTGGAAATCCACTGTCAGGCTGGGATTCGGCGGTTGATTCGTTTTTTTCACCCGGCATGATCCCCGGATTTCCGTTCGCTCCATCTCCTGGCTCTGATGTGCCTGCGGTTTCAGCCCGGGCCAAGCCACCCTGCCGAAGCAGCCTGGAATAACGGCGGCGCACCACCTCGGCCATGCTCGCAAAATCATCCTGCCCGGTCACGGTTTTGATCTTGAACCGGCGGTATTGCGCCCGGTCCGGGCGGCCATTTTTGAAACTCACCAGTGAAGCCACCGCAAAGGTGCCGCTGATGTTGGAAATATCAAAACCTTCAATGCGTGCCGGCGCTTTCTTCAGGCCCAGAACGGAAGCCAGTTCCACCAGGTCTTTTTCCGGGTGGATGGCCAGTGGCAGGGTGTAGGGCACTCGTGTGAATTTATCCGTCTTTTCCCAGGTTTCCTTGAGGTTGCGGATCAGGTCCCGGTATTGGGCCGCTTTTTCAAAATCAAGGGAGGCGGCGGCTTTTTGCATGGCGTCCTCCAGTTCTTGCTGCATTTCCCGGCTCTGACCCTCAATGAACTGGCAGGCGGCAAGCACTTGGTTCATGTATTGGTCACGCGTGACATTTCCCACGCAGGGCGCCGTGCAGTTCTTCAAATGCGCATAGAGACAGTGCTTGTAATCCCCTTCGCCAGGCGTGAACACCCGGCATCCACGCAGGTTGAATTGCTTGCGGGCCAGCGCCAAAACCTCCCGCAGGGCCAGCGAATTGACAAAGGGCCCAAAATAGCGGGCGCCGTCATTTTTGCGAAGCCGGGTGAAAAGAAAGTTCGGGATGGGGTCCTGAAGGTTCACCTTGAGCATCAGGAAGCGCTTGTCATCCCTGAGTGAGATGTTGAATCGCGGCTTGAATTCCTTCACCAGCTTGCTTTCCAGGAGCAACGCCTCAGGCTCGTTGCGCACCGGGTGCACGTCAAAATCACAAATGGCCTCGACCAGGGCCTTGAATTTCAAGTCCCAGCCCTGCCGCCGGCTGGGATGAAAATACTGGCTCACCCGCCGGCGCAAATCCCTTGCCTTGCCCACATAAATGACTGTGCCAAACCGGTCCTTGTGCAGGTACACGCCGGGTTTGTGAGGCACGGTCCCAAGCTTTTTCCGTATATGCTCGGACACTGTCATGGCATGATCATTCTTTCACCATGAATCTTGCCCGCAATCTGTGGAATGCAACAGTCTTTTAGCCCAAAAAGCGAAATTGAAAGGGTCAAGGAAAGGGTCAAGATGCGGCAAGATGCTGGAGCGGAAACTCTTTGGAAAGATCGAAACCATACCCGAAGCGGTCTGGTGATATTTT
>DAIDJC010000275.1 GCA_027451565.1 Limisphaerales bacterium
TCTGACGCTGGGCATTCAAACCGGCGAACGCATTGGTTTGGTGGGGCGCAATGGGAGCGGCAAGACCACTTTTTTGAAAATCCTGGCGGGGAGTCTTGCGCCGGATAGCGGGGAGGTTTCACGGCCCCGGGAGACTGTGGTGAGTTACCTGGCCCAGGATTTCGTGCCGGATGCGGCTGGCACGGTGCATGACTGCGTGCGGGAGGGGGCGCGCCCGGTTTTGGATTTGATCCGGGAATTTGAGGCCCTGCCTGCGGATTCAACCCGGCACGAGGTGTTGGAGCAGCGAATCCAGGCATTGGACGGCTGGAATGTGGACCAGCGAATCCGAACAGCCCTGCAACAACTTGGGTGTCCTGCGGCGGATCGCCTCATGGCCACGCTTTCCGGGGGTGAAAAACGGCGGGTGGCCATGGCCCGGGCGCTGGTTTCCCGGCCGGACTTTCTGCTGCTGGATGAGCCCACCAATCATTTGGACCCGGAATCCATCGAATGGGTGGCTGAGTTTTTGGAATCTTTCACCGGCACCTACCTGGTGGTGACGCACGACCGGTATTTTCTGGACCGTGTGTCCACCCGGATATTGGAGCTTTATAATGGGCGATTGTTTTCGCATGCGGGCAACTACACGGATTATCTGCTGGCGAAGGCGGAGCGGCTGGAGGCGGATGCCGTGCTGGAGCACAAGCACCAGATGTTTCTCAAAAAGGAACTGGCCTGGGTGCGACAGGGTCCGCGCGCCCAGCGGAGCAAGCAAAAAAACCGGACGGAACGGTATTATGAGCATGCCGCAATCGAGGTGGCGGAAAAGGAATCCGAGGTGGAACTGGTCATACCGCCGCCGCCACAGTTGGGCAACCGGACGGTGGAGGTGAAGGGTTTGGGCATGACCCTGGCAGGCCGTCCACTTTTTGCCGGTTTTGATTACACATTTGAGAACGGGCGCAGGGTGGGGATATGCGGGAGGAATGGTCTGGGCAAAACCACACTGCTTAAAATTTTAACAGGGGAAATGCAGCCCACCCAGGGCGTGGTCAAGCGTGGTCCCTTGACGCAATTCAACTATGTGGACCAGGGCCGGCTTCAATTGCATGACGACCGGACGGTGCTGGAGGAGGTGGCGGATGGCACTGAATTTGTGCAATGGGGCACGGACCGCATCTCGCTGCGGGCTTATTTAAAGCGATTTTTGTTTTCGGACGACCGGCTGGTGACACAGGTGGGCAAGCTTTCGGGAGGGGAACGAAGCCGGCTGCTTTTGGCCCGGATCCTCAAGAACGGGGGCAATTTCCTGATTTTGGACGAGCCGACCAACGACCTGGACCTGCCCACCTTGCGGGTATTGGAAGAGGCGCTGACCGGGTTCCCGGGGGTGGTCTGCGTGGTGAGCCATGACCGTTATTTCCTGAACCGGGTTTGCACGGATATCCTGGCCTTTGAGGGCCAGGGAGTGATTCGCCACAATGTTGGAAACTATGATGACTATGTGGAGATCACGAAGCAAAGGGCCGAGGCAGCCCGGCGGCGCAACGTGCCGCAGCGGGAGGAGGAATACCGGCCTGCGGCGGCGGCTCCATCCGGGCGGGCGCGCAAACTTTCCTTCAAGGAATCGCGGGAGCTTGAGGAGATGGAATCCCTGATTGGCGCGCAGGAGGCGGAAGCGGCGCGGATCGAGGCGCTGTTTGCAGAGCCGGATTTTTTCAGGCAGCGGGCTGCGGAAGCGCCGGAGTTGAACCGCCGGATGGAAGCCGCCCGGGCGGAAGCGGTGCGGCTGTATGCGCGCTGGGAGGAATTGGAAGCCATCCGGGCGGCCGGGGTCAAGAGCTGACGCTGCGCCCGATTCAGCCCGAAAAGCGGAATTGAAAAGGCCAATCTGCCCCAATCTACTGGGCGCAAACTCATTGGAAAAATCTCACCAGACCGCTTCGGGTATGGTTTCGATCTTTCCAAAGAGTTTCCGCTCCAGCATCTTGCCGCATCTTGGCCTTTTTAATTTCGCTTTTCGGGCTCAGCCGGCTTTGGAAGCCTTTTCGAGCCGATGCCATGCGGCGCCGTAAGCGGCGATCAAGGCAAAGCAAACCAGGGGCACACAAAACCCGGCATGCATGGAATGGGCATCGGCAATGCGGCCCATGAAAGGGGGAGCGATGGCGCCACCCACGATGGACATGACGATGAGGGAGGAACCGAGCTTGGTGTGGTCGCCGAGGCCATGGATGCCGAGGGCAAAAATGGTGGGGTACATGACGGACATGAAAAAGAAGGTGGCAAACATGGCCACGAGACCCGGCATGCCGCCAGCCATGGCCACGGCGGTGAGGAGCACATTGATGGCGGCGTAGGCGGCCAGAACCCGGGGCGGGCTGGCCTGACTGATGACAAAGCTGCCACAGGCGCGGCCCAGGGTGAAAAGACCAAAACCCACCACGCCCAGCAAGGCTGAGGCATGGGCCGGAGTGGTGGAGGGATCGTTTTCAATCACATAATTGACGCAAAAGCTGAAGATGCCCGTTTGCGCGGCGACATAGAGAAACTGAGCCGCCACACCCAGGGTGAAATGGCTGCGCCGGAACATGTCCCAATGCCGCGCCACCACAATCAACGAGCCAATGTAAGCTGCCATCACCAGCGTCCACTTGATGGGAACCAAGGTTCCCGGCGGCCATTGCAGGAGGGTCCAGACCAGGGCCAGGATGGGGGCTATGAAGAAATACAACAATCCCCAGACCAGGGCCAGGGCGGCGGCCACAAGAACCAGGACAGGCAGGCCGGGGACGACGGAGGCTGCCTTGGCGGCAGGATCGCCCGCATTTTGGGGGCGGTCATCGGCGGCATGCAAATCCGGCACAGGAGCCAAAACAAAAACCACCAGGAGAAGGAAAACGAAGGCGGCGATGCAGAGGTAGGGAATGCCCAGTTGACCTGTGGCAGCGGTGCCGGAGGCGGCTGAAAAGACGAAGTGCCCGCCGATGACGGGTCCCAAAATCCAGCCCACGCCATTAAAAGTCTGGGCCATGTTGATGCGCGTGGCCGCTCCGCGGGGCGCCCCCAACACGGTGGTGTAGGGATTGGCGATGGTTTCCAGGCAGGTCATTCCGGCCGCAATCACGAAAAGCCCGAGCAAAAAGGACGAATAAGTGCCCAAACCCGCTGCATGAACCAGCCAGCAGGCACCGGAGCCGATCAAAACCAGGCCCGTCAGAATGCCGCCCTTGTAGCCAAACCAACGCGCCAGCAGACCGGCGGGGATGGCCATTAAAAAGTAGCCCAGATAATTTGCGAATTGGACCAGGCCGGATTGTTCCTTGCTGATGTGGAGCGTGTCCTGAAAATGTTTGTTCAGGATATCAATCATGCCGTTGCAAAATCCCCAGAGGAAGAACAGGGATGTGACCAGGGAAAAAGTCAGGGCAAGATTCCTTCCATCGGGCAGCCGAAACAACCCGCCCCCGACTGGCGAGGCTTTTGAATCATCCGGGTTTGAAATGGGAGCGGGACTGAAGGCCATGTTTGGATTGGGTATGGGATTGGGTGATGTTTTGGGTAACGATCAGTGACGCGGGCATTGTTGTTTATTCAACTGGAAGGTCAAGATTGATTTGCGCAAAATGATACGCGCCAATTGCGCAAGTTTGGCATCTGGCAGGATTGAAAAAACCTGGTGCCGACTGGGGTGGGGGTGGTTCAATTCCTGATGGCTTTGCGGGTGGATGCGGTTAATATGGCGGCATGAACGGGACATTTGACCCCCTGCTGGATGCCACCATCCGGCACTTGGAAACCTTGCGCGAGCGCGGGGTGGGGCATGTGAATGTCTCGGCAGAAACCTTGAAAGACCTCAGGCTGCCTGTATCGCGTCCGGGCGGGACCCTTCCACCGGCCAAACCGGAGGCGGCGCACCCGCGGATAACGGTCCGGCCCGAACGCGAGCCGGCACCCGCGAACCAAACGGCATTCCCGGCCCCAACCACACACCCGGCCCCATCTCAAGCCGCACCGGCAGCGG